>WGDQ01000484.1 GCA_015493185.1 Planctomycetaceae bacterium | reverse complement strand
ACGCCGCCTTGGCCCGCAACGACGCGGTGCCCCGACGATCAGCCGCCAGTGGACCGCTGCGTGCCAGGTTCTGCCGAACCGCCGGAGCCGTGGCTGTCGCTTGCCGAGTTGGAACGTCGACACATCATCAACACGCTTGCTCAAACCGCCTACAATCAGACGGCGGCGGCGCAGATGCTCGGCATCGATCGCCACGCACTACGTCGGAAGATCAAGAGGCACGGCATCTCTCTTGGCACGACGCGCCGCGGGCGTCCGCCCAAACGTTGACCGACTTCGACGCGTGTTCGGTCAGTCTTTTCGCTTCAGCCGTTGACCTCCCGACACACATCGTGTCGGCACCATTTCTCATGTCGGCGCCATTTCGCGCATTTCTACGGCAGCCGGCAACGCGCACCCAATAGCTTTTCCCGGTGGCATTCGCATCAGCCTAATTGTGCGCTAGCGCACCAGTCGATCGCGCATTGCAGCGCATTTTTTTCAGAGAAATGTTCGCGCACGCGCCGTTTTCATCTCGCGACCGACGATGGGCCTTCGTCCGGTCGGTGGCCGATTGGCTTCTCGAAAAGAATTTCCTTTGGTCTTAGTTCCGCAACCGGCATCACTTGCGCGCAACGGCGCAAACTCGTTGACCGAAGCAGCCCACCGGTTGGCACACCGACTGCTTTACGTCTTGCTCAACAAAAGACGTTCGCCACGATGCCGAAGCCCGACGCTTGTGCATCGCAAGGCATCCAATGCTTGAACCACGAGTGCCGTGCTCGGCTAGCCAGCGGCTGATGAAGGCCGCGCCTCGGGCTGCTCGCGCCGCAGTTTATCGCCCCACATGGTCCTGAGCAGATAGCGCGTCTTCCGACCGCATTGTCCGGCAATGCCGGCCGCATGTTCCTAGCAGTTCCTAGAACGAGAAACAGCAGGCAGAAACGAATCGCCATGAGAACTCACACCACGGCCTGGCACACTGCGTTGGTGATCGACCCCGACCTTGAAGCCTACACGCACCTGTGTCGTCTGGCCGCAACCGAAGGGCTGCGTTTGCAAATGCACACAAACGCAACCGCTGCACTGCGGTCGGCCCAATTGCGCAAAGCCTCGGCAGTGTTGCTCGCCGCCGAGCTGCCCGACGGGAGCGGTTTCGAACTGCTGTCGCGTCTTCGGCAACACAGGTCACGGCTGCCCATTTGCCTGATCACACGAACTTATTGCGCCGACGACGAACGGCTCGCTTTGCGATGTCGGGCCACGCTGTACGCCACGAAGCCACTCGACATCGCTCAACTGATGCAATTCCTTCGGCATGCCACACGCATGCCCGCGCAGATGACGATGGCCTATCCGTCCGGCGCCGCAGCAACACCGCAACAACCGGTGATTGCCGACCAAACGTCGCCTTTGTCGGCAATACCGCCCCGCGAAAACAGTTTGCCTCGCGGCTCCGACCGCGCGCCGCCGTAGATCCGAATCCGTCCATGACGGCGCAATACACCGCCCGCAACGTTACCCCAGATACCGCTTTTCAACGACCTTTCACGTACCAGCAATCCGTACTTACTTCCTTCCCTGGGACACACAACCCGCCTACCCCCTTTCACCGGGAGATGATGAGATGACGCTTCGACAAATCACCACGATCGCAACGAGTTTCTTGGGCTTGGCACTGATGGTTTCAGCGGCACACGCCGTTCCTGTGCAGGGCGTGTTTGTGGACGATCCGGCCAGGTGCGACTCGATTCCTCAAACCAACCTCACCCACGAATTGGGCGACGTACTCCAAGGCTTTCCGATCGATGAGGGCCTGGACATACACGCGACACTCACGTCGCAGTTGGTCTGTGTTAACGACGACGGCGTTGCCAACGACTACGTGGTAACAATGGTCAACCTGTCGTCCACGAGTTGGGTCGATCTCTTCTTTGTGGCTGATGACGGCGTTTTTATCGGCAACGCCGACGGCAGTGCAGCCGACCTGACTGCTCCGGGTTTCACCGACGCATTCAAAATCGACAACGTAGGCGTCAACGCGAATCTGATCGGCGGCGACAACGGCAACCTGATCTTCGAACCCGGTGAAGCATGGCGCTTTCTCGTATCCAATTTCCTTACACCAGGTAACGTGCCGCCAACGTTCGGTTCGATTGGCCAGTTTGCCGCGTCGTCGAGCGCCAATTTCAAATCGACCGCGAGCATTCTGGCAACGCCTATGGTGGTGCCCGAGCCAAGCGCTGTTGCCATGACGTTTTTCAGCGTGCTTGGTGTGCCGGTTCTGATTCGAAGGCGTTTGCGGCGGGGTCGTCGTGGAATCGCTGACAGAGCATGTTGCACACATGGTTCGGTCGGTCTGGGCTTGCTCGTCATTGCGACAACATTGCTCTGGCTGACAATCGGCGGGCCGGTGCGAGCCGAGCTGGGCAGTTTTGAAACGGCCGACGGTTATACCGGGCCCTTCACGCGTGACGTTTGGTCGTACGACGCCGGCCAGACCGGAGCCCTGTTCGTGCCATCGCAGTACAACACCGGCCGTTGGGTCGAACTGGCCGGATCGGGCAATGCCAGTGGCGACGCACAGTACATCAGCCAACACGGATTTATCAGCAGCGCGAACGCCCCGCCATATGCCCTGGCCGTCCGGGCGATCTCTCCCAGTACCGACGGAACGTACGACATGTCGGTTCGCTATGAACTAGGAGTTGACGATCTGGGAATCGCGCCCAGCACAGCGTTGCAATCGGCCTCGATCGGGTTCGACATTTGCCCCGGCAGAACGGTCATTCCAAACACCGGGTTCGACACGGTGTTCAACGATGTGCCCGCCTTCACGCTTGGCTTTGGTGGCACCAATGCTGCCCCGGGTGCCATGATCGGTTTCTCGGACCACGATCCCGGCAACGCCGGTCTGGCCGAAATGGTGTACTTCGATGGCAGCACCTACAACAGCCAGCCCGTAGCGTGGACATCCGGTCGCTTCGACCACATCGACATCGAATTGGATTTCGTGAACCAAACGTTCGACCTTCTTTGGACCAAAGATGCCAACCTGGCCACCAAGGAATTCGACGCCGGCAACACACCCATCACGATTGCTTCCGGAGCATCGTTCACCAGCTCTATCTCGATGCTCGATTATCTCTACTTCCGCACCTATACCGATCCGGGCAACGGAATGGTGCAGGCAGGACTCGACAAGTCGTTTCTCGACAACTTCGAATTCCGCGTTACAGCAGCCACCGTTCCCGAACCGAGCAGCATTCTGCTTTCGGCCATGGGCTTCTGCGGCATTGGCCTT
>WGDQ01000483.1 GCA_015493185.1 Planctomycetaceae bacterium | reverse complement strand
GCAGTGGCATCGGCCGCTGCGGGCGACAAATGCGACGCCGACCAATCGCCTGGGCCTGATCGCTCGGCATCGCACAAGGTGCTTGGTCCGTGGCGCGTGGGTGAGCGAATTGCGGTGGGCTCGATGGCCGAGGTTTTTCGGGCCGCTCCTCTCGACGCGGAAGCAGCGCAGGCCGACCGCTACGCGCTGAAGCGGCTTCACGATCGTTGGTACGCAACCGCCGCTGCCTTGGTCCAGTTTCGCCGCGAAGCGTTTGTCGGCCGTCGTGTGAACCACCCGCACGTGGTGCCTGTGCTGGCCGCGCAACTCGACCGGCCGCCGTTTTATCTGGTGATGCCCCGGCTTGAAGGAACGACGCTCGACGCCTGTTTGAGCTGCCGGCAGCCGCAGCCGCTTGCTGTTTCGCTCTGGATTGCCAGGCAACTGGCCCAGGCCGCGAACGCCTTGCACGAGGCCGGCTGGCTTCATGGCGACATCAAGCCGGCCAATGTGTTCGTGTCGCCCACCGGACACGTCACGCTGCTCGATCTCGGATCGGTGCGACCGATCGATGCCGACGGTGAAGCGACCGCCTGCGCTGCGCCGGCAATGGGCACACCAGCCTACCTGGCCCCAGAAGTGCTTACTTCTGCCTTGGCGTACAGTCCGCAATCGGACATCTACAGCCTGGGTGTGGTGCTTTTCGAACTGCTGAGCGGCACGCTCCCATACGGCACCGATGAAGTGAGCGAGCTGGTGCGGCAACATCGCCGTGGCAGTCCGCCCCCGGTGAGGCGGCACGCGCCGCATGTGCCCCAGGACGTTGCCACGCTGGTCGATCGCACATTGGCCCGCGATCCCCTGCGCCGGCCGGCCTCGATGCGCGAGTTGCTCGACCAGCTCACCCGCCTGGAGATTCGGCATTTGGGCGATCGCACGCCGTTGGGATCATCGGTCAGCGCGGCCGGCGAGCGCGGCGGCCATCGGCAGCGGCGTATCGCTTCACGCGTTTGAAGAAGCGGACGAAATCGTCTAGCTGATAGTGGGCGTTGAGGCCGCTCGGGTTGGGCAGCAGCCAAATCTCGGCCCCGGCCAGCCGCTGCGATTGTCGTCCTATCTCGGCGTTCTTCCGACCGAAGGCGGCCCGATAAGCGGTTAGTCCGAGAAACACGACCAGCCGCGGTTGATAGCGGCGCACGGTGCGTTGCAACCGCTTCGCTCCGGCTACCAACTGCTCGTGGCTCAGCTCGTCGGCGCGCGCCGTGGCTTGAGGCACAATGTTCGTAATGCCGAAGCCCTTGGCCAACAACTGACGCTGTTCGCCCGGTTCGAGCAGATGGTCGATAATGCCTGCCCGCTGAAGGGCCGGCCAGAAACGGTTGCCTGGCCGACCGAAGTGCAGCCCCACGGCCGCGGTGTAAAGGCTCGGGTTGATGCCGACGAACAACACGCTGAGGCCAGGGCCGATTACGTCGGGCACGGTCTTGCCATAGGCTGCTTCGAGTTGCTCGCGCGTGGGGCGTTTTCGCCCTTTGTCAGGCGCTGAAGATGCCGCCCGCCGACGCGGCTTGCTGTCC
Source organism: Planctomycetaceae bacterium (assembly GCA_015493185.1). Lineage (GTDB taxonomy): Bacteria > Planctomycetota > Planctomycetia > Pirellulales > JAEUIK01 > WGDQ01. The sequence continues at coordinate 749 of WGDQ01000483.1, read as the reverse complement.
GCCGACGTCTTGCTTTGGTTGGAATGCTTCGAACGCCCGCGGCGATGGGTCATTGTTTGCCTCCGTGCTTATCGAGTTTTGATGTCGCGAACTGCCTCGCCGCAAGCGGCTTGTGCTGCGGTGCTATCAAAATGCGCTGCACCCGATGGCACGGGCCTCTCGGGTTGCACTGCCAGCGGCCCCGGTCTGCCCGACGGCCTGACTGAGGATTCGCTTTTCTCACATAACATGCAGGGCCGACGAACCACCGTCAATCGGCCCAGTGGGCTCAGGGTCCGCGCCACGCTGTGTGAGCGTCTAGGAATGTGTGCGCCGGCGCTCACCGCGCTCAACAGAATCGATGGCAGCAGCGTTGACCACCTTGCCGGATCGTGTTAGATAGATTGGTTTTGAGAGTAGGCCGCCGCGTGGCGTTTGCCGGCAGTGAGGGTAGTTTTGGCAAACCGGCACAAGCCGCGGGGCGGGACAGGCAGCAGACCAGAGAAGGCGGAGAACGGAAAACCTGCGGCCGGGCGAAAACGCCTGCGTGAAGCAGTTCGGTTTTTTTCTGCCTGCCGAATGCCGGAAAGCAGGGCAAGCGGGTAAACAACGGGGCGAAGAACCACCCGGTCGACCGGGTGGTTGAGGATGCAAGCAGAATGCAAAAGCTTGCGGGTGATTCGCCATTGGAACACAAGCCAAAAGCAACGAACGAACTTTTCAGTTTTTAGAAATAGGAGCAATCCAACCGTGCCCCTCAGTGAACGACG
>WGDQ01000482.1 GCA_015493185.1 Planctomycetaceae bacterium | reverse complement strand
GCTCAGCGAAACCGTGCCGCAGATCGACCGGGGCGGTATCACCTACGTGGAAGGCGATCGCCTTCGCATCCGACAGGTAGCGGAGCTCAACGGTATTCGTACCACGTTTCGCTCCACGAGCACCACCCGCAGCGCCCAAGGCGCGGTGCTGGCACAGTACATGACGGCGAGCGACGATCCGGTGGCACTGGGCGACCTTAGCGCCGTCGACGACCGTCTCATGCAACGCATGAGCCGCCGTGGCATCCAATCGAGCGTGCATATCCCGTTGCAAGAGGGCGGCGAAAAATTCTTGCTCAATTTCTGGAGCGCCGAACCGGATGCCTTCCCCCCCGAGGCCATTAAGCTGCTAGCCAAAGTCGGCAAGCTGCTGAATTCGAGCAAGTAGGATGGCGTGCTCGCGCCTGTCAGTTATACACAAGTGGCCTTTTTTTCTGGGCCGAAGTTGATCCAGGCGATGGCGAAGTCGGTCATTCTTCGGATTCCGGTCCAAATGGTTTGTGGGCCGGGCGGGGCTTCGGTACGACGATTGTTGTAGCCGCCCAGTTGTGCCAACAAGGACACGAAGTCCGATAACGTCGGCGGATTCTTTGGCAGTTCCTGTTTCGTCGTCACGCACCAAACCGACTTCCATTCGCTGTCGTCGAAAACCGACGTGCAGGGCAGCGACGGGCATTCCCGGTTGAGGTAAGTCAGAAACATCACGCGCCAAGCGATGATCTTGTAAAACGCCAAGCAGTTTTTCACGCGGGCCATTTTCTCCAGTTGGATCTCCTCAACGCGGCAGCCCGTCTTGAGCGTTCTGAAAAATATCTCAATCGTCCACCTTGCGACGTAGTCATTGATGACGCGCAGAATTTCTTCCACCGAATCAATCGGCAGCGACGTGATCAGCAGCCACGACACATCCGTGCCATCGTTCGGGCCGTTGACTTCTTCGACGAGCACCACGTTGTAAGTGACCGGCGGTAAATCGTGGCGTGCGTGCGGCGGCTTCACCTTCACTTCGATCGCACGGATCTCCAACGTTGCCTGACGAGCTTTGCGTTTGGGCGTTTGCGAAAGATCGACCACGTGCATCGTGCGAAGTTCCGAAGCGCTCACTTCGTCGCGCACTTTGCGATAAGCCGCCGAGCCGGAATCGGGGTCACGCTCCGGAGTGCTGCGATTCCGCAACGCACGAATCACAAAGTCCGCCGCGGTCGCATGTTGCTCCGCTTCCACGAAGATGTCGTAAATGTCCGCCTCACGATCGGCAACGCTGACGACCTGCGTCTCGGGACATTCGCCCGACAACTCCGAAGCCAGGCGATACCCGGCGAGCCAGCGAAAACTTTCTTTCTCTTCGATCGGAAGCGACACACGCTCCGACGCTTTGCCCAGGCTCCCGGCGGTGCGATCGAATTGCTCCGCACCAACCACGCCCAACGGCAGTCCTTCGCGCGTGACCGCCAAATGCGTGTGATCATAAATCCCAAACCGGCTCACTTTGTTCAAGCAACCCGCATCGTCGGGAGGATGGGTGCTGAAGTCCAATTCGGTTGTGTCCTGCAGAATCAACACGACGGATTCATCGCGCATTCGTCGCTTGGTGGCGTCGACGTGCGGCTGAAGAATCTGCTGGGGTTCAACCGCTCCGTTGTCAAGAAATCGATACGCGGCGATCGTGTCACTCCAGCCGTCGCAAGCCGCGTTCACGCTTGCTTGCGGATCGGCGGCAAGCGCTTCGAGAATGCGTTGACTTCGTTTGTTCAACCGCTTGTCTCCCAGATCGATCCCTTCAAGTTCCTCGGCAATCCCTTCGCACATGAATTCGCTCCCTGCAATTTTGGCAGACTAACCATCGTCTGCCATCCTGGCGCAAATCTCGTGCCAAAGCGCCCCCGAAATCTCGCGATCACACCAAGTAGTTGTGTATAACTGACAGGTGCAAGCACACCATCCTACGGTTGTCATGCCTGGGCGGCACTGCTCGCCTTGTCCAGCAGTCGATCTAGCCTTCGAGTTCGGGGGTGCCGACGTAGAGTTGGAGCACTTGGCTCTGCACTTTGAT
>WGDQ01000481.1 GCA_015493185.1 Planctomycetaceae bacterium | reverse complement strand
GTCGAAACGTCAAACGTCAAGAACAACAAAAAAGGCAACGTGCCGAACCGTACCGCAGTGAACCGCGCGGCGACTCCACCGCCCCCCTTTTTCCTGAACCGCATGCACCGCCGCGGGCCGAACTGTCCGATGTCGAGCCATCCGCATGCCGCGTCATGCCGGCCCTTCGGTCCTTCGGCCATGTTGCCGAGGAATCGGAAGGCGCGTTACTTGCCAATACAGAAGCGGCTGAAGATGCGGTTTAGAATATCATCCGTGTAAATCGCGCCAACGACCGTGGCCAAGGCGTCGAGCGCAACGCGCAATTCGGCCGCGACAAGCTCTTCGGCCTCATTGCCGTTTTCCACAAGCGATACGGCACGGCGAAGCGACTCGCCGGCCCGCACCAAACTTTCGCGACAACGCACCGCCGTGGCTTCAACGGCCTGAAGCTCCTCAGCGGTCGCCGGCTGTTCGAGCCGCCGGCGCACCGCAGCGCGAAGCGCGTCGAGCCCCTTTCTTTCAACGGCGCTGGTTTCGATGGCCGGGCCGATGTAATCGGTGCGGCGCGCTAGATCGGTTTTCGTCAGCACCACAAGGCGCGCGGCCGACGCGTCTTCGAGCTGTTCCCGTTCCCAGGCATTCATGGTTCGCGAGCTATCGAGGCAAAGCAGCTCGATCGCCGCACCTTCTCGCTGCCGATCGGTTTGAACCATCGCCAGGCTATCGATGCTGCCCTCGCACCTCTGGCGCTGCACGCCGGCCGTGTCGATCAGCTCGATTACCGACCAACTGCCCTCGCCCAGAGGGATGCGGGCCGTCAGATAATCTCGCGTCGTGCCGGCCTTTGGAGAAACGATCGCTTGCGAACCGCTCAGCGCGTTGAACAGCCGGCTTTTGCCCACATTGGGCCATCCGACCAGCACCACACGGGCCGGGCCAGCCGAAACGTGCCGCTCGCTCATCCGTCGGGTCAATCGCTCGATCTCGTCGATCGCGCCGTTCAGGGTGGCGATCAACGCATCGCTTTGAATAAACGAGATGTCCTCCTCGGCGAAGTCGAGTCCGGCCTCGACGTGAGCCAGCACGTCGAGCAGCTCCTCGCGGAGTCTGCCCAGCGGTCGCGCCAGCCCTCCGGCCAATTGTTCCAACGCCGCATCCAACTGCCGCCGGTCGCGGGCGTCGACCACGCCCAGAATTGCCTCGGCCTGCGTCAGATCGACGCGACCCGCCAGAAAGGCACGCAGCGTGAACTCGCCGGGTCGGGCCAGGCGAACCGCCCCGCGACAAAGCGCACCCAGCACCGCCTCGACCAGCGGCGGCGAACCGATCATATGGATCTCGGCCGATGGTTGCCGCGTGAAGCTGCGGGTCGTGGGCCACACATACAAACGCACCGGAATCCGCAGCTCACCGCAGCCCGGTTCGTCGATCGTCCAATGCCCCGCGATCGCGCAGGGCCGATCGAGTCCGGCGAGCCCGGTCGATTGCTGCCCGCCGGTCGCTGTTTCGGCTTGAAAATAAGGTTCGAGACAACCGGGCAGGGCAGGGCCGCTCAGACGGATAATGCCGCGGGCCCCGCTGCCCAGGGGCGACGCAATCGCGGCGATCGTGTCGTCCAACGCCAAGTCCATGTTTGCCGTCCAAGCAAAAAAACCGTTCAACCAGAAGCAGACACGTTCCCTCGCGCGCGTCGCAGCCGCAAGCACACGCGTTGCAACCAACGGTCTCGTGTGCGTCTCACAAGGTGTCTTTGAAATCGCTTCCAGGTCCGAGATTGTGAGCAGGTGAATCGTATCAAGGAGGGAGAAGCAGGCGAACCCTTCGTGGACTGGTCGATGTAGACCGACGACGAGAGGGTCGGCTCGCTCGCGATCGACGTTGGAGTTGGACGTTGAAGACACCTTTTCGGCCGAGGTGCGTTTTCGCAGCCTCTCTGCACGCCTCTACCGCATTCCGGTTGATCGCGAGGCAGTCGTCGTCGTCCGCCGATTATCTTATGCGGGCCGAGTCGTGTTCGCCTCACGCCCTCGGTCCGTGCAGCCCGACGCGAGCTGTTCGCTCAGTCGATGCAATTGGGTGGCGTGGCTGCGTTGCGCCGTCGCGCTGCGCGACGACAATGCACATCGCGCGCAGTGCGGTACACTCGCACTGTACGATGGCAATGTGAACTTGCAGTGCGCGGCGGTCGCGTTGTGCCGGCGGCTCGCCTGACCGACCGCTTCGTGGCGCCCCTTTTAGAGTCGGCCTGTCGAACAGCAGCCGTTCGACATCGCATCCATCGTGATCGCGGCTCGCCGAATGATGTTATGGCCTGCCAAGCGCCATCGTCGGCCGCGAAACACCGTCGCGGTCCGTTCGGTAACAATGCCAGAAGCCAGCGGACACGGCGTGCCCTTACCGGCGTCCCTTCAGCTTCTTGCGCGGCGCCGGCGAGCCTTTCGAACCGTTGTTGCCCACAATCGCTTTGGCTGCCGCGCCCACGGAGGTTTTTGCCGGCGACGTGCCCGCCGCCGCGCCGGATTGCGTGCCGGGCGTCGTGCGAGGAAGAATTTTCCGCTCGGCAATGCCCCAAATGCTCGAGGCAATGAAGTACAGGCACAAGCCGCTGGCCACTTTGAAAAACAAGATGCCCATGAACAGCATCATGAATTTCATCATCTGCTGTTGCATTTGGGTTTGCTCGTCGGTCGCCGGCGGCATGAACATCTTTTGCTGCCAAAGGAACAAACCAACCGTGACCAGCGGCAGCACATTCAAATAGGGCCCCAACCAGCCGATCACCATGCCGGGCATCACGCCGCTCCAGTCCCATAGCATGTCGGGCGCGGCCAGGTTCGAGCACCAGCGAATCGCTTCGGAAAGCAGCGGCGCTTGTCGCAGCTCCACGTCGACCATCAGCGAGCGATAAAGGCCGATGAAGATTGGCAGTTGGAAAAACATCAACAAGCAGCCGCCCAGCGGATTGTAGTTGTGTTTGCGGAATAGCTCTTGCTGAGCTTTGGTCCGCTTTTCCATGTCCTTCTTGTACTTCTCGGCAATACGCTTCAGTTCCGGCTGAAGCTCCTGCATTTTTTGGGCGTTGAGCGCCTGCTTGCGCGACAATGGAAACATGGCGCTGCGCACCACGACCGTCAGCAGAATGATGGCCAGCCCATAGTTGCCGAACGTCAGGTAACTGTGAAAGAAGTGCAGCACCGAGAGCATTGGCCGCGATACCCAGCCGAACCAGCCGTAATACACCAGTTCGTCCAGGCCGTATTGGGCCAGTAGCTTCGGACGCTTCGGACCGGTGAAGAAACGATACCGGTGCACCAGAGCCGGCCCGCTGGGCTCGAGCGTTTGCGTCGTGCTCACCAAACGACACGATGTATTGGTCAGGCGTTTCTTGCTCGGCTCGGGCGGCGGGGTCACACGCAACGCCCGATAGTCGTCGAACCAGACTTCGGCCAGGTCTTCTTTTTGCGGAATCAAAATGGCCGAGAAGTATTGGGCATCTACGCCAATGTAGGCCAGCGTCAAATCGGGGTTCGGCGTAAACGTTTCGCCGTCGGCCACCTTCTGACAGCTAAACAGCGTGTCGTTCACGTAGTTGCCGTCGAACTGCCCGATCGCCACGTCGCGCAGGCCCACTCCGCCCCAACTGCGGCTGATCTTCGAGGCATACCACCAACCTTCGGTCGGCAACCCGTTGGGGCCATCCAGGGCATAGGCCACACGGTGCGGCGCCTTGTCGCGATTGCGCAGTTCGATCGTTACGTCCAGGTGGTAGGCCGGCGCCGTGGCGTCTTCGGCCGCCTCGGGGGTGGGCTCCAGGCGATACCGTTTGATTACCTCGATCTTGCCCCGTCGGGCCAGCCGGCGGAACACCACCTGCTCGGTATTGGCCTCTACCACCTCCCAGTTCGCGTCTTGCAGTGCGACGCCCGCGATCTCGCGAACCTCGTCGTCGTTCTCGTCGCTCGGTTCGAATTCGGCCTCGTCCAACCGGGCCAACGTCAGCCGCAGCGAGGGTGGGGCGTCCGCCTCGGGCTGAATCACGTTCAGCGGTTTGCGCGCCAGGCGGGCCGTCACCGTTTGCTGTTGGCCGTCGCGTTCAATCGTCAGCCGCACCTGCTGTCCCGGTCGCGTGCGATCGAGTCGGGAAATCAGCGCGGCCGTGTTTTCCACCGGCTCGTCGTCGAGCTGCAACACCACGTCGCCCGCCCGTAAGCCCGCTTCAGCCGCCGGCGTGCCGGGCCCCACCACACGGAGCCGCGTGCCCGGTCCGTCTGGATTGTCGATCGGCAGCAAATACCCCAAGTAGCCGCCACGAAACTCCAGGTCGCGAAATCGCGGGCTGTTCAGTTCAATCGCCTCGACCGCCGCACCGTGCGACGTGAGCACCACCAGCATGCGATACGGACTGTCCGGGTCGGCCGAGCCCAGCGTCAGATAACGCGTTTGCGGCTCAGCCTCTTCAAGCTGCTCGGCTTCGCCGTGCTGTATTCCTTCAGCATCTTCACCGGAAGCCGTCGAGTCTTCTGCGACCGCGTTCGCGGCTGTCGCGTCGCCGGCTGCGATGTCGCCCGGTTCGCCTTCCGACGGCGCTTCGCCCGCAGACTTTTTGCCGGTCGTCATTGCCTCGATAGCGTCGGCCGTATCCGCGCTGGCTGCGGGTTCCGATTCGTCGCCCGACCGGTCACTGCCCGTTTGGTCGGCGGCCAGAGCCGCAGCGTCATCAGCGTTGTCCGAAGCCGCGTTCCCCGCGTCGAGCCCCTCCCGCTCGGTCGCCGCATCCAGTGCCGTGCTGCCGTCGCCGCCTTCGGCTAGTTGCTGCGCTTGTTGCTGAGCTACCGGCCTCGGCGGTCCGTAAATCCACCGCATCAGTGCAGCATGGCCTAGCAGCACCGCGAACGACAAACCAAGAAACAAAACGATGCGTTTTTCCATCGATCGGTAGATTCCTGCACACAAAAAGGCCGTCGCGACAGCCGGCTCTGAAGAAAAAGCAACCGAGGCAAGCCCCTGTCGAAAACCGGCCTGTTTCGACATGCGGCTATCGGGTCGAACCGGCGGCAAAACACGCCGTCAGCTTCGCGGGCCAGCTTGGTAGTACGGTGGGAAGGGGGCCAAACTCCAAAAACAACGTGTGTGGTGCAATCGGGGTCGTGCAAGCTGGCTGAACCAAGCCACCCCCGATCGAGCCTGGCAACCCGTTGAAAAACTCATTCTGTCCGCGAGCGGTCGCCATTGGCCCGCTCCGCACTGCCCAAAGCGCAATGCATTCTCTCCTCGGATACGCGCCAACCACAGAACTTGCTGAGCTGACCCGATTTCGCCCACCCACACCCGACGACAACACCATATTTCGATCAGACTATAAAGGCCTGACCCGTGGCGTCGCGACACCCGTTACGAACCGCTCGTCGACACAGAATCGATACAAGCCGTTCCTCGTGCCACGCCCGCCCGCGGCTGCCCCGTCTCTCCAGTGCACACGCGCCTCGGGTCCACCATCCGCTTCCGAGCAAACCCGCAGCAGCGGCAGGCTGTTCAACGCAACCAGCGCTGCCCACTCGCGGCACAAGAGGCCCGTGGCATACCTTCGGCCGGTTGCGCGGCAGACGACCAAACCCGACGGCCAACAGCCACGCCCAACAGACGCAAGCAACCCTTCGGCCCGCTGCCGGCCGAGTAACGGCCATTTTTTTCGGGATCGACCCGGTTCGCGATCGGCCCGCGCCTCATCGTCCCTCGCGGAGCCGATCGCCGAGAAAGTTGTCTAAATCAGGTATATCG
>WGDQ01000480.1 GCA_015493185.1 Planctomycetaceae bacterium | reverse complement strand
GTTTGTGGACCGTGTGGAAATCAGCGTCGAAGCGGGCAAGGGAGGCGACGGATGCGTTAGCTTTCGGCGTGAGAAGTACGTTCCGCGCGGGGGGCCCGATGGCGGCGACGGCGGCGACGGCGGCAGCGTGATTATTGTGGCCACGCCGGGCGTTGATAGCCTGATGAATGTGGCCCACCGCAAACAGTGGCGGGCAGAAAAAGGACGCCCCGGCGAAGGGGCCCGGCGACACGGCCGCAAAGGGCGCGACATCACCATTCGCGTGCCGCCCGGCACCCTGGTGATCGACGCCGACCGGGATTTCGTATTGAAGGATCTCAACCGACCGGGCGAGCAGGTGATTGCCGCACGCGGCGGCCGTGGCGGCAAAGGCAACTGGCATTTCAAATCGGCCACCAACCGCGCGCCGCGCGAAGCCACGCGTGGCGACGAGGGCGAGCAACGTCGCATTGTGCTGGAACTGAAGGTGATTGCCGACGTCGGACTGTTGGGCCGCCCCAACGCGGGCAAAAGCACGTTGCTGAGTCGCCTCTCGCGGGCACGGCCCAAGATTGCCGACTATCCGTTTACGACCAAAAAGCCCAACCTGGGACGCGTGCAGATCGATCAAGACCGCTCGTTCGTCATGGCCGACATACCCGGACTGATCGAAGGGGCCCACGAAGGCGTTGGTTTGGGGCACGAGTTCTTGCGGCACATCGAACGATCGGGCATCCTGGTTCACCTGGTCGAGCCCGAACCCACCGACGGAACCGACCCGGTAACAAACTACTTCAACATCCGGCACGAGCTCGAAGCCTACAAGCCACAGCTTGTCGAGCGACCCGAGATTGTCGTGGTGAGCAAGGCCGATTTGCCTGCCGCGGCCGAGGTGCAGGAACAATTGGCCCGTCGTCTTGGGCAGCCGGTGCTGCGGATTTCAGCCGTCACGGGCGAGGGGCTCAACCGGCTTGTGGAAACCATTGCCCGCACTCTCGCCACGCAGGTGGCCGAACAGCAAGCATGAACGCAGCGTCGTCGCTAGAACTGGTGGCGGTTGACGTCGGCAACAGCCGCCTGAAAATGGGCCGCTTCGAAGTCGATCGGTCGGTGCTCGCCCGGGATGGCATCCCACAGCCGGCACACCTGTTCGAGGTGCCCGCGCAGGAAGTCAGCTTCGAACAAATCGCGCATTGGCTCGCGCCTCGGGCGGTGACCGAGATCGACTGGTATTTGGCCAGCGTCAATCGTCCGGCGGCAACGCGGCTGATCGACTGGCTTCGCACCGAGGGCGTCGAGCGGGTGACCATGCTCTGCGCGGCCGACCTGCCGCTGGTGGTCGACTTGCCGCATCCGGACCGCGTGGGAATCGACAGGCTGCTGGCGGCCGTGAGTGCCGAGCGTTTGCGTCGCCATGGGCAGCCGGCCATCGTGGTTGATCTGGGATCGGCCATCACGGTCGATCTGCTCTCGGCCGAAGGTGCTTTCCAGGGAGGCGCGATCTTGCCCGGCATTGCCATGGCGGCGCGGGGAATGTACGAATTCACCGACTTGCTGCCGCTGCTGGATATGCACCAGTTGGACGAACCGCCGGCCCCGCTAGGACGCACAACCGAGGAAGCCATGCGGGCCGGGCTGTTTTGGGGTGCCGTTGGAGGCGTTCGCGAGCTGATCCAGCGATACGAAGCCCAGACCCGCGGCGAGGCCGATGTTTTTCTTTCGGGCGGAGCGGCGCCTTCGGTGGCGCGGTTGCTGAAGTCTGAGGCCCGTTACGAACCGCATCTGGTGCTGGGCGGAATCGCACTGACAGCCGTTCGGCTGAAAACATCGGAACCGCACTGACCAAGCTGCGCGATCGCCAGGCAAGTATCGCACCCGCTGCCGAGGGCACGCGCAACGGCTTTCGGGCAGGCGGCATACTTTTTCCGAAGACGCTTCTGGGGCGCTTTTGTGTGGCGAGTCTGCCCGCTTTGTATGGCGAGTCTGCCGGCTGAACGGGCTTTCGGCGGTGCAGTGCGTAAGAAGCGTAAGAAGACCCGTGCGAACGAGGCGCCAGCGAGCCAATGGCCACGAGATGAAACGGAAGCGTGCCGCTGTGGGCAAGCCAACCATACAACACGGTGCCTCGCCCATCGCCGAGTGTCGCGGCGAAGCCTTGTGGGCTGCCCGCCTGACACCCGAGGGTCGGGGCGCGGTGGCCACGATCGCCATCGGAGGGCAAGGGGCGCTTGCCTGCTTCGAAAGCGAGTTCCGTCCGAAGGGCCCACGATCGCCTTGCGGCTGTGCGGTGGGAGACGTCATCTTCGGCCATTGGGGCCCCCCGCCCGGCGAAGAGGTGGTGGTGGCCCGCGTGGCGGCGGACGAGTGGGAATTGCACTGCCACGGCGGCCCCGTGGTGGTGGAAATGGTGCTCGAAACACTCGCACGGCACGGCTGCCGTATGGTTTCGTGGTCGGGCTATCTCGATCGGCGATCGGTTTCATCGCTGCGCCGGGCGGCGCTCGGGCAGTTGCCCGCGGCGCTCACGGTTCGCACGGCCGCCATCCTGCTCGACCAGGCACGTGGGGCACTAGAGCGTGCGCTGAGCGAGATTGTGGAGCGTTTGACTGCCGGGCAAGAGATCGACGCGGTGTGCCGAACGCTTGGCACGCTGTGCGCTCGGGCCGAGGTGGGCCGTCGTTGCACGCGTCCGTGGCAGGTGGTTGTGGCCGGAAAACCCAATGTGGGAAAGAGCAGCCTGATCAACGCGTTGGTGGGCTACCAGCGATCTATTGTTTACGATCGCCCGGGAACCACGCGCGACGTGGTCCGCAGCACAACCGCCTTGAATGGCTGGCCTATGGAACTTTGCGATACGGCTGGCCTTCGCGAAACCGACGATCGGATCGAGGCCGAAGGCGTCGCGCAGGTCGAACGGCTCGTGGCCGAGGCCGATTTGGTGGTGATGTTGTTCGATGCCACGCAACCTTGGACAGAGGACGACGCACGACGATTGGCGACCATCGGCCGACCGAGCGTTGCCGTGCTGAACAAGTGCGATCTGCCGGTTGTCGACGAGGGTAGTCGCCCCGCCATGTTGAAATTGAGCGCCACCGAGGGAATCGGTTTGCAGGAGCTCTCGGCAAAAATCGTCGGGCATCTGGTTGGCGAACCCCCGCCTCGCGGAGCGGCGGTTCCGGTAACGCCCGAGCAAGTTGAGGCAATCGAAACAGCCCGCAAGCACTTGGAAGCCGGTCGCGTTGCCGAGGCGCGGCACGCGTTGGAAACCTTGTTGCGGTGAAAGCAAGGACATCGCCGGCACGCTTTGCTCTCGCGGGCGAAAGGCCGACGAACTCGGAAGATGTCTTCAAAAGCCGATTCCGGCTTCGATCGCGAGCGAGCCGACCGTCTCGTCGTCGGCCTGCATCAACCAGTTCTCCTTAGATTCGCCTGCTTCGCCCTCCTCCTTCTCCTTCTCCTTCTAGCGATACGATCGCCTGCTCACAATCTCGGGCCTGGAAGCATTTTTTGAAGACATCTTCAGAAATCAGCCGCACGCGTCGTCTATTGGGCGCGATCGTGGGGGGAGCGCGATTCGGGTTTGCCTGGCATGGGCAAAGCAAGCTGCTCGACGAGGGCCGCAGCTTGCCCCAATTCCGATGACTCCCGCCTTCGCATTCATTTTGCCACCCTTCGTTTAATCGTCGAAGCTGCGCAGTCGACGGTCTTCGCCCGCTTGCGCAGGTGCGCAGGCAGCGAAGGACGATTGCTCTTTGCGACGTGTTGGCATTCTGCTATGTAGTCCGCCTCGCGTGAGTTGCCGCTCAGGCTGGCACTCGATCGGGCGGGAAGATCGGCTGCGCGACGCAGGCAAATGCGGCTGCGTTTCACGCTGGCAAGCTTGGCGTGAAGGTGCTTCCGTACGGTGCTGATGTCGCGCGAACCTGGCAGCCTGATGCGCGGCGATGTGGCACGCGGCCTTTGCGCCGTGGCTGAACCGCTCCGGTCGCTTTTGATTGGACTGGTGCTTGTCGTAATGGTGTCGTCGATTGCCCTGCCGATGGTCGTCGCTGCGTTGCGACGGGCATCGGTCGCTTGGGATGCCGGTTGATGGCCGCCGGACGACAGGCGGCTGTCCGCTTCTCATACCTTGTTGTTTCGCCTTCAGTTCGCCAGGTGTTCGAGCGGTTCTGCGCGGCCCGGTCGCGTGGTTTTTTGTCCGACGGAGAAGTACGCCATGAAGCGTTTCGTTGCCCGGTTTTCTGCCCTGCTGGGTGTGATCGTTGCCGGAACGATCGCCATTGCCCAAGCGCAACGGATGGTCGAACCCCGGTCGGTCGCAGTCGATCGAACCGATGCCAACAATGCGACCGCTGCCGATGAGGCCAGTCCCGAGGGCCCCGACCTTTCTGAAACGACGGCGCCAGAAGCCGCAACGCCCGGGCCATCGAAACGCGTCGAACGCGCGTCCGCCCGCGCACCGCAAGGCGGCGATCGTGTGTTTGCCAACGAAGCCAAGGTTGCTGATAGCCCGGTGCCGCAGAGCAACGATCTGGTTGACGGCGCTCCCTCGGAACCCGCGATTCGAGGGCAGGGCGGCATCGATCCCTTCCAAACGCCGAGACAACCCACCGGCGGCAAGTCAGTCGTGGGCACAGGTGGTCGCGGTCGGCCCGAGAGTCGACGATCCGCGACGAACAGCGGCGCGGCCCCCTCACCACTGCCCCTCGATCCCGAGGCACGGCCGCTGACGGCATCGCGCCACGGCGGGCGTTCGGCCGACGGCCGTGGAGCCGGTGCCGACGACTTTCCGCGTGCCGACGAAGTGATGGGCACCGTGGCGGCTGATGCTCCCGCTGCGCGGGCCGTGCCCAGCATATCGCAAAGCATGCCGCGCGACGTGGTGCAGGCCCAACAGCCGCGGCAGCCGTTTGCACAAACCGCCACACCAGCAATGCAAACCCGCTATGCGGCCGACGAGGTTGCCAGCGATGTTGCCACCGAGTCGGCCGACCATCCCGGCTCGGTCGACTCACCGAACGCGCGGCCGGCACCCAGTGGTGCGACGGGCGATCGATACAGCCGACACGACGGTATCGCAGCGCCAG
>WGDQ01000479.1 GCA_015493185.1 Planctomycetaceae bacterium | reverse complement strand
GGCTTGCTGCCCGGGAGCACGGGGTTCAAACGACCTAAAAAAGGATCGGTTGCGGGCGGATTCAACCATGCCCGCAAGACCCGCAGCATCTCGAGACGCAACGCGGCGTCGAATCGGGCGTCGACGGCCCGCTCAGCCAAACGCGAGGCGGCCTGTGAATTGGCAACCAGAAAATTCGCTCCGATAACGCGCCGCCAGAACAACCGGGTTGGCTCGGGCAAAACGAGCATGGCATCGCCGGGCGCTTCGTGCGCCTGATAGAGCGCAATCCGCCGCTCCAACTGAAACAGGCGGTCCTCCGCATCCTTGCGACGGACCAGCATTCGGCGTGCCTCGCGGGCTTTGGCCACGGCGAGATCGAAATCACCGTTGGCGGCCAGCGCGGCCGCCAGTGTTTCCAAATCTTCAGGTTCTACGGCGGCTGCCGGACCCTGCAAATTGACCGCAGCCAACGCCATGGCCACGCGCGGACGGCGCTGCTCTGGCTGTGGGTATGTGGCCAGCATCCACGCCAACCGGCGTCGGCTGGTGGCATCGTCTGGCGTGGCCTCGACCGCTCGGGCTGCGGCCAATACATCGGCCGACAACCATTCCATCGACGCGAGTGAAGAGGCAATCTGACGCACGAAGCGCCCGGCGATGCCATGCTCGTTTTGCCCGAGCCGACCCGGTTGTTCTGGCGGCGCGTTATCGGAGCGAATTTTCTGGTTGCCAATTCACAGGCCGCCTCGCGTTTGGCTGAGCGGGCCGTCGACGCGCGATTCGACGCCGCGTTGCGTCTCGAGATGCTGCGGGTCTTGCGGGCATGGTTGAATCCGCCCGCAACCGATCCTTTTTTAGGTCGTTTGAACCCCGTGCTCCCGGGCAGCAAGCCGTCGCGTGGCGAAGTCGCCCGGCTGCTGCGTCCGCGAATCGGCAGGTTGCTTGCTGACGCCAATGCCTCCGTGCGAGGTGAAGCCGCGCATCTTGCGAGCGACTACCGCTTGGATGAGGCGGCAGAGCAGCTTTCCGCCATGGTTGCCCAGCCTGATGAAAACAGCCATGTGCGGGTGGCCGCGCTCGAAGCGTTGGCTCAGATCGGTTCGGCGAAGTCGGGCAAACTTGCAGCGGCTTTGAAAGCCGCGCTGACGAGCCGCGACGACCGGTTGCGCAGTGTTGCCCGTCGCTTGCAGGCTCGAGCGGCTCCCGAAAATGCTGTTTCGATGCTCGGCGCTGCGCTGGAGCGTGGTTCGCTCGTCGAACAGCGCTCAGCGCTGGCTACGCTGGCGGAATGGCAAACAGAAGAGGCCCGCCGTTTGCTGGCCACGTGGCTCGAGCGATTGCTAGACGATCGGGTGCCAGCAGCACTGAAGCTCGACGTTCTCGAAGCGGCTCGGGCCAACAAGTCGGCCGCGATCGACCGCTTGCTGCGGCAATATGAGCGGCGAATCTCCAGCGCCAACGATCCCCTGGCGGCGTTTCGCGTTTGCCTGCAAGGTGGCGATGCGAAACGGGGCCGCGACATTTTTCTGCGGCATGCCCAGGTGCGTTGTGTGCGCTGTCACCGCGTTGGCGGCTACGGGGGCGATGTGGGGCCACCGATCGATGGTGTGGGACGAAAACGTTCGCGAGAATATCTGTTGGAATCGCTCGTAGCGCCAAGCCGTCGTATTTCTGAAGGGTACGAAACTTTGGTTGTCGAACTCACCGACGGCCGCACGTTGACCGGTATCGTGAAACGGCGCGACACAAACGGGTTGACACTCATTGACGGCACGGGCCGCACCACGCGCGTTGACCACGAGCAAATCGTCCGGCAGCGCGCCGGCCCTTCGGCCATGCCCGACGATGTGTCGAAACACCTGTCGATGTTCCAGCTTCGTGATCTTGTTGCCTATCTGGCGTCGCTGCGGTAGCGTGGGCCGCATCGTGGGCAGGTTTGCCCGTTCGCCCGTTCGTCAGATTGTCTGCCATGGCCCATCCGGCCCATCCATATTATTCCGCAACGGCAGTGCCCTCAGCCGATGCTCCCCGCTCGGCGAGCGACCAGCGGCGGCGGCGTGCTGAACGCGTGTGGCGGCATGTCGGGCTCGGTGGGCACGCGCAGCGGGCCCGGCGGTTTGGCTAAGAACCAGCGGACAAAACGCGTCTGAACAGCCGAGACGAAGCGGTTTTTTCCGCACGAATTCAAGGTTCTGTCCGTTCGCTCTAAGGCGTCGAGAAGTACTTGCGAACGATTTCCGGCGGTTGATGGCGGTCGGGTTTGCGCGGCCGGCCTGTCAGGTCGATTACCTGCGGTTCCGGATGCTCGACGCGTAGCGGATGATAGTCGCCCACCCGTTGTCGCCACGCGCGAAGCGATTGCATCAACCGATCTACGGTTGGTTGATGTTGCGGATCGCCGGCCAGGTCGGTCAGTTCGTTCGGGTCGTTCTGGAGATCGAAAAGCTGCGTCTTGTTGATTCGGGGGTAGCGGATCAGTTTCCAACGGGTATCGCGAACGGCCCGCTGCGAATTTTCGTAGGCCGTGAACAACGAATTGTGGACCGCGGTCGCATCGCCACGCCACAGAGGCACCAGGTCGCGTCCTTCAACACCTTGCGGAATGGTCGCATGGGCTAGGTGGCAAATAGTGGGAAACAAATCGAACAGGTAAACCAGCGCGTCGATCGAGCGCTGGCTCGGAATGCCCGGTCCGACAACGATCAGCGGCGATTTCATGCTGTGTTCGTAAAGGTTCTGTTTGCCGAGCAATCCGTGGCTTCCCAACGCCAGGCCGTGATCCGAGGTGAAAATGATGATGGTCCGGCGGCGATGGCCGGCGGCTTCGAGTGCGCGCAGAATGCGGCCCACCTGTGCATCCATGTGCGAAATCATGCCGTAATACTCGCCGAGTTGCTGGCGAATGATCTCGGGCGTACGCGGCCAGGGGGCCAGGCTCTCGTCGCGACCCGTGAGCCAGCCGTTGTTGAAGGGATGCTGAGGCATGAAGTTGGCCGGCAGCGGCGGTGGGCTTTGTTGGTAGCGGGCGTGGTAGGCGGCCGGCGGCATGCGCGGATCGTGCGGCGCGGTGAATGCCACGTAACAATAAAACGGTTTGTCCGGCGGATGGTGTTCGAGAAAGTCGACCGCCGCATCAGCGAACAACTCGCTGGAAAACCGATCGCCCGTCCGCACGGGGCCAAACCGCTTCGACTGGCCATCGGTTATCAGGTCGACGATCGGCACCTTCAGGTGGTTGGACATGCCACCAAAAAAGATGGCCCGACCCTTGGAGAAGCCTCGGGCAAACGATGCCCGTCCGTTGTGCCATTTGCCGGTTCCAAACGTTGTGTAGCCCGCCTTGCGAAGCACCTCGGGCAAGATCGGTACCGATTGCAGGTCGAGCGGCGCGCGGTACAACGTGCGCCCGCTGTTCAACATGGCCCGACTCGGCTGACAAACGGCGCCATGCATCGATCCCATGCAATACGCATTGCGAAAGCTCACGCCTTCGCGAACCAGGCGATCGAGATGAGGCGTTTCAATGTGCGGATTGTCGTAAGCGCCGATTGCATCGGCACGCTGGTCGTCGCTGACGATCAGCAAGATGTTCGGTGGCCGCGTATCGGCCGGCGCCGCCAGGCTGCTCGTGCGGGCAGCGGCCCCTAGCGCCAGGGCCAACCCGATCAATCGACACACGCCACGAAACATCGTTCGTCTCCACTCCGCTCACTACAGTTTTTGATTTGGTTCTCTCGCGATGTGGTTCTCTCGCCCAACGCGTCGGGGCAGCGTGGCTGAGGACCGGTGCCGTTTTTCGACGCGACGCTTTTGCGATGTTAAACTGTGGCGTCGGGCAGCGAAACCAGAAATAGCAGGCGTTTTTCAGAAGATCATCTTGGGAGGCCGCGTGTGGCGTATTCGGATTTGATGCATTGGGAAGCATGGCTCGTGCTGTTGGGTGTGGCTGGCATGTGCGCCGGTGCTGCGGCAAGTGGCGCTGCGGCCGACGAGATCAACTACGACGAAAGCAAAGTACCTCGCTACACGTTGCCCGATCCCTTGCGGCTGAACGACGGCTCGCCCGTGCGCGACGCACGCACTTGGCGCGAAGTGCGGCGCCCTCAAATTATGCAACTGTTCGAAACCTATGTTTACGGACGCAGCCCGGCACTGCCTTCCACACTGCACTACGAGGTGTTTTCGGATGAGGTGGCGTTGGGCGGATTGGCCCGACGCAAGCAGGTTCGCGTCGCGCTCACGGCCGCGGCCGATGGGCCCACGATGGATGTGCTAATCTACCTGCCGGCCGACGCCAACGGCCCGGTGCCGTTGTTCTTCGGCCTCAATTTCCGTGGCAACCAAAGCGTTCATACAGACCCGGGCATCAAGATTTCCGATCGTTGGATGCCTGAAGATGCCGGTTGCGGCATCGTCGATCATCGGGCCACCGAAAAGTCGCGCGGTTGCAGTCAGGCCGACTGGTCGATCGAAGCGGCGTTGCGGCGCGGCTACGCGGTGGCCACGGTGTATTGTGGCGATATCGACCCAGATTTCGACGACGGGTTTCAGAACGGTATTCATCCGTACTACTACCGCACCGGGCAACGGCGACCTGCTGCCGATCAATGGGGCACCATTGCCGCGTGGGCCTGGGGAATGCGTCGCGCGATGGATTATTTCCAACGCGATCACGACATCGACGCTCGCCGCGTGGTTGTGCTCGGGCACTCACGGCTTGGTAAAACGGCGCTGTGGGCCGGCGCGCAAGATGAACGGTTTGCCATCGTCATATCGAACAACTCAGGCTGCGGCGGCGCGGCCCTTAGCCGGCGACGATTCGGTGAAACCGTGCGGCGAATCAACACGGCATTTCCGCACTGGTTCTGCGACAATTTCAAGCAGTTCAACGACCACGAAGAACAGTTGCCGGTCGACCAACACATGCTGATCGCGCTGATCGCGCCGCGGCCGGTTTATGTGGCCAGCGCGGTGGAAGATCGTTGGGCCGATCCTCGGGGCGAGTTTCTTGCGGCACGCGGGGCCGATCCCGTCTATCGCCTGCTCGGAACTTCGGGGTTGCCCGTCGACGAAATGCCCCCCGTGAACCGGCCCGCGATGGGCACGATCGGCTACCACATCCGCACGGGAAAACACGCCATGACCGCTTACGACTGGGAGCAGTATTTGACGTTTGCCGACCGGCACTTCGGGCGGGCAGACAAGGCGGCGCACTGACCCGCTCGCTTTCCTCCCGGTCGACGCGCGATAGAGACATCAGCCAACGACACTCGGCAACATCAACGGCCGGTGCCCGGTATGTTAACCAATCGACCTATGGATCAATGCGCTGCACCTCGCGGGATATTACGAACGATGCCATTCATGATGCCACCGGTTTTTCCAAGAAGTTTCACTCGGCGCTTTTCGTTTCATGCTGCGGTTGTCGCCTTTGTTTTGCTGGCATGGGCAGCACCCGGTGGCTCCGATGAGGTGAAGGCAATGGAAGGGGCCGATTCGCTGGCTGCCCATGGGGCGATTTTCAAAAAGCAAGTGATTCGAGTCGCCGAGGGGGTTCACGTGGCGGTGGGCTTCGGTCTGGCGAATTCGATCATGATCGAAGGGGAAGACGGGCGCATCATCGTTGACACGATGGAGAGCGCGCGGGCCGCACGCGCCGTGAAGGCGGAGTTCGATCGCATTTGCCCCAAACCCGTGCGGGCGATCATTTACACCCATAATCACTACGACCACATCATGGGGGCCGCCGTGTTTGCGGGCGACGATCGTCCGGAAGTGATTTCGCACGCGCTGTTGCCCAAGCTGGTAGAGCGGTCGCAAGGCGCATTGCGGCAGGCCATGTTGCCGCGCAACATTCGGCAATTCGGCATTCTGCTGCCGAGCGAAGATTTTCTGAATGCCGGAATCGGTCCGCGACTGGTGCTCGACGGGCGGGGCAGTTCTTCCTCGTTTGTGCCGCCCACGCGCTTGCTCGACAGGCCGCGCACCCAACTGCGCATTGCGGGCGTGGACATGCAGCTTGTTCACGCACCGGGCGAAACCGACGATCAAATCTACGTTTGGCTTCCCGAGCAGCGGGTTCTTTTGGCGGGCGACAATTTTTACTGGGCCTTTCCGAATCTCTATGCCATTCGTGGCACGCCGTATCGCGACCCGCGTTTGTGGGCCGATAGTTTAGACAAAATGCTGGCCGAGCGGCCTGCCTTTCTGGTGCCGAGTCATTCGTTGCCGCTGGTGGGCGAAGACCGCATCCGCGAAGTGCTGACCGACTATCGCGATGCGATCCGCTCGGTGTACGAGCAAACGCTGGCAGGGATGAACGAGGGGCTCTCGCCCGACGAGCTGGCCGAACGGGTTGCGCTGCCTGAACGGCTGGCCGACAAGCCCTATTTGCAACCGTACTACGGCACGGTGTCGTGGGCGGTGCGGGCCATTTACGCGGGCAACCTGGGCTGGTTCGACGGAAACGCAAGCCACTTGTTCCCGTTGCCCCCGAAACAAGAGGCCGAGCGCATTGCCGATTTGGCCGGCGGCACCGATGCCCTGTTGCGAAAGGCGCGGCAGGCACTCGAACAGGGCGAATATCAATGGGCGGCCCAATTGGCCGATTGGCTGATGGCCCTGTCCGCCGAGCCGGGCGAGCCCCATCTCTTAAAGGCCAAAGCATTGCGGGCGCTGGGCGTTCGGCAGCAGAATGCCAACGCGCGAAACTACTATCTGGCAGCCGCCCGAGAATTGCAGTTTGCCGTTCGCCGACACAAGGCGAATTCGGCGCGGCAAACAGACGCTTCACGAGGCGAGAAGAACCCGTAGCCGGCCGAACCTATCGAAGCAACGCACCACGGTTGCTGCGATTCGCTGCGCGTGAAAGAATCTCACTGCCCGCGAGACCCTGCTGCCGATGTTGTGCCTACTTGTTTGCGCGCGGCGAGGCGCCGGCGCGGGGTTTGGCTGGTCGTTTTTTGCGACGGGGCGGCTGGTAGTTTTTCCACCAATCCGGCCCTTCGGCTTCGATTTCGGCATTGAGTTTCAGCAGCGTGCGTTTCATTTCAGCTAGTTTTTCCGGCTCGTTGGCCGAAAGCTCGTGCTGTTCGCGAGGATCGCGAGCGATGTTGTAGAGTTCGAAGCGACTCAGGTCTTCGGGCGCCACGATCTTCCAATCGCCTTGCCGCATGGCGATTTGCACACCGTGCGGTGCGCGATAGTAGCGCCAATACATGGGCACACGACGCTGAATTGGCCGGCCCTCGAACGCCGGCAACAGGCTCGCTCCGTCAATGGTGCGATCGTCCGGCAGCGGAATGTCGAGAATGTCGCAGACGGTGGTGAAAAAGTCGCTGCCGACAATCGGCTGCTCGCTCGTTGATGCCGGGGGAATGTGCCCGGGCCAACGGATGATGCCCGGCACGCGAATGCCGCCTTCGTAAACATCGCGTTTACGACCTCGCAAGCCACCGGTCGAACCGCGGGTACGGCCTTTCGTGCCGTCGCCTTCGGGACCGTTGTCCGAGGTGAACATAATGAACGTGTTGTCCGACAGATGAAGCCGATCGAGGGCGTCGATCACCGTGCCGAATGCGTGGTCCATCTGCGTGACATTGCCGTGATGCTGGCGAATGCCTTCGTCGTCGAATGCCGCATAGGGTTGCATGAAGCGTGGGTCGGTTTCGATGGGCAGATGCGGTTCGTGCGTCCAAACGGCCAGGAAGAAAGGCTTCTGCGGGTCGCGGTGCCGCTCGAGCCACTCGACGGCCTCTTGAGCCACGAGCTGCGCTGAAAAGCCCTCGAGCCGTCCTAACGGTTGGCCGTTGCGGACGAAGTTTTCGGGGTTTTTGTGGCTGGGCGCGGCGTTGTTTTGCGTGGCAAGCCACCAGTCGTAACCGTGATCGTTGGGTTGTGGCTGCTCGGGCGAGTTGAATTTTCCGTTCAAATGCCACTTGCCCACGTGGCACGTTTGATAGCCGCGCTGCTTGAGCAACCGCGGCAGCGCGATCTCTGAGCGGCGCAAGTGCACCGTATCGCCCTCAGGCAACCATGTGAAAACACCGTTCCGATACGGAGTGCGTCCGGTAAGAATCGCGCTGCGCGAGGGTGAACAAACCGAACTGGCCGAATAGCACTGCGTGAACCGCATGCCTTGCTGGGCGAAGCGATCGAGGTTGGGGGTTTGAATCACGCGATTGCCATAACATCCCAGGTCGCCATAACCGAGGTCGTCGGCCAGGAAGATGACGAAGTTCGGTCGCGTTTCACTAGCCGCGGCCCGCAACGCCGGGCATCCAATCGCAGCCCACGCGGTGCTGCACACAACGAGGGCAAGCCATAGGCCGCGTGCCGACACGGCGCGTGCGACCACTGCGATGGTATGAATGCGGAAAAGGTTTCGATAGCCAGTGAGTAACGGTTGACGTGGTGAGCGATTCATAGGGTGCGTCTCGAAGCAAGGGTGCTCAGATGATTTGGCGAATGGGTTCGGCGCCTTCGACGCCCACGAGTTTTTGGTCCAGGCCATTATAGAAGAATGAAAGTCGGTTGGGATCGAGTCCAAGCTGCGTGAGGATCGTGGCGTGCAGGTTTTTCACATGAAAGCGGTCTTCTACGGCCGCGCTGCCCAGTTCGTCGGT
>WGDQ01000478.1 GCA_015493185.1 Planctomycetaceae bacterium | reverse complement strand
CTGCCAAAATGCCGGTCGAACGCGTTCAGCTCGATGCCGCCAGGCTGCCGTTCGACAAAGGGCGGTTCGATTATGTTGTGGCCACCTGGACGTTGTGCTCGATCGACGACGTGAACTCGGCCCTGAAAGAGATTGCCCGGGTGTTGAAGCCGGGTGGCAAATTCGCTTTTTTGGAGCATGGCCGCAGCAACAACCCGAAGGTGGCCCGTTGGCAAGACCGTCTGAACCCCGTCTGGCGAAAGATTGGTGTGGGCTGCAACTTGAACCGCCCCATCGATCAACTTGTGGGTGGGGCCGGGCTCGAAGTCGTCGAACTGGAGCGATTTTTGATGCCCAAGTCGCCGCGCGTGCTCGGAGAGCATTACCTGGGCAAAGCCGTTGCACCGTGAACCGTTTGCAAAAGGCGGAATGCCAGAGCACCGTGCGTGACCCGGGCACCGTCTCGTGCGCCCTTCTCTGGATGAGTCGGAAACTTTCGCGGCGAGAAGGCCCCCCAGTCGCAGCCGCACGTTGCCGAAATGCCGATACACTGGCGATCTGGCGGTGCCATGCAGCAACACCCGGCCCCCGGCGTCTGCAAGCCGAACCGGGCAGTCATGGGCCATCGGCCTCGGCGTTGACGCGGTGATATGGAGCCGTTAGCTTCGCTTTTCCGGCCACTTGCTGCGCGGCGGGTTGGATCGCAGCGTTGGCTTGTTGCTGTCCGCGACCTGCTGCGAACATTCAGACGCCTCTCGTTTCCTATCTGCTTGCTCGATTGCTGCCGCTGTTATGACCGACCTGTTTGCACGTGTTGAAATTTGGATCATCGTTCTTTACATGCTGTCGATGCTCGTCATCGCGTTTTTCGTGTCGAGCAAGAGCCGCAGCGTTGAGGGATACACCGTTGGCAACCGCGACATGCCTGGCTGGGCGCTCGGGCTTTCAGTGTTGGGCACGTTTACCAGCAGCATCAGCTTCCTGGCTTATCCTGGCAAGTCGTATGCGACGAACTGGAATGCCTTCGTGTTTGGGCTGGCGTTACCGCCGGCCGCCTATATTGCTGTGCGGTGGTTTGTGCCGCTTTACCGGCGGGGCGTCGGCTTCTCGGCCTATGAACTGCTCGAGCATCGCTTCGGCTATTGGGCCCGTGCATACGCCGATCTTTCGTACATTGTGTTGCAGCTCATCCGTATCGCCACTGTGCTGCTGCTTGTGGCGTTTGCCATGTCGGAAATGGTGCAGTGGGAGGTCATTCCCACGGTGGTCGCGCTGGGGCTTCTGGTCATCGTGTACGACACACTGGGGGGCATTCAGGCGGTTGTGTGGACCGATGTGATGCAGGTCATCGTGCTCATCGGCGGCGCCGTATGGTGCCTGGTCACCCTGATAGCCGGAGCGGGCGGACTAGAAACCGTGTTGCGCGAGGTTCCTCGCGTCAAGCTCGAGTGGGGGCCCTGGCTCGGCGACGGGCAGCAAGCCGTATCGTTCTGGAGCCTTTCAGCGCCCACGGTGCTGGTGATCTTGATTTACGGCCTGACCGAAAACCTGCGGAATTACGGCACCGATCAAAACTACGTGCAGCGCATCCTGGCAGCCAAAGATGATCGCGAGGCGGGCCGTTCGCTGTGGATCGGTGCC
This sequence comes from Planctomycetaceae bacterium, assembly GCA_015493185.1. Lineage (GTDB taxonomy): Bacteria > Planctomycetota > Planctomycetia > Pirellulales > JAEUIK01 > WGDQ01. The sequence continues at coordinate 1,063 of WGDQ01000478.1, read as the reverse complement.
ATCAGCTATTTGCCGCTATCGATCATTTTTTTCTCGATCGGCACCGTGCTTTACATGAACTATCCACCAGAGAGCCTGCCCGAAGGCATGCGGTCGGACCAGGTCTTTCCCTCCTTCATCACGCAAGAATTGCCGGCACCCGTGGCGGGTTTGGTGCTGGCGGGCATTTTGGCGGCGGCAATGAGCACGGTGGATTCGAGCCTGAACTCCATGTCAACCGTTGTGCTGATCGACCTGCTTCGTCCGCTTCGTCGAGGCCGCAAGCCCCTGTGGCCCGAGATCATCACGTTGCGGCTTTCCACGATTACTTTGGGCCTGTTGGGCACAGGAACGGCTGTGGCGATCTATGCCGTTTTTCGTTCGGAAAAGTCGCGCACCATGCTCGATCTTTGGTGGGAGTATGCCGGTGTGGCCGGAGGCGGCATGTTTGGCTTGTTCCTGCTCGCGTGGCTGATGCCTCGCTTGCCTTCATGGGGGGCCGCACTGGGCGTTGTTTTGTCGTTGCCTGTGTTGGCATGGGGAACCTTTGCCCGCGATCCCGTGGCCGGCGTCTGGTGGGAACAACTCGCGTGTCCGCTCGACCGCAAGCTAGTCGGCGTGAGCGGAACGGTTGTGCTGCTCGTTGTGGGGGCGGCCGTCATGCTCGGTGTTCGAAGCGGGGTGTTTCGACCCAATGGCCGAGAAAGCTGACCGATCGTCCAGTCATCGACGATCGATCATCAGTGGCACAGTGCGGCGCGATAGGCCGTAGCTCGGCGAAGAAAGCACAAACTCGATAGCCGGCGTCTAGTTTTCCGGTTTTTCGTAAAAAGCGCCGCGCTCGACTTCGGGCAATCGCCCAACGAAAACGACGGCTGTGCGAAGGCGACTGCTGTTCTGAAAACCATGCGAACAACCGGCTTCTGAACGCATTGAGAATTGAGAAGTGCAACGGTCACCGTTTCGAACAAAGGGTTTGCGACTGCGAACCTTTCGTCAGACGTGGTTTTTCTCCGTACCGGCCGCTTCCGGCCGCACGCTGCCCATCGCATGACGTAGAGTCTTATCGTGGGAGAAAAAAGCG
>WGDQ01000477.1 GCA_015493185.1 Planctomycetaceae bacterium | reverse complement strand
GGCCACTGCCCCGCGGTGCCGACCATTTCCAGCACAATGGCGGCGGCAGCCGCTCCCCGTAGCGGCATCCCGCAGTGTGTTTTGCAACGGCCGTGGTGTTTCGCAACGGCCGTGGTGTTTTGCAACAGCACCCTGTTGCCGTGGCCCGTAGCCCTGGCCCTGCAATGGTGCCGCGCAACGGTGTCCCGCAACCGTCCCCTTGTTTCACACGCCCGATGCCGTAGTCCTTCCGGTCGTCACGTCGAATTCATGAATTGCCGGAATCAACAACGCGGCCGTCGCAAAGCCATACGTGGCCACCACGACCAGAAACACCTGAAGCGTATAGCCCAACAAAAAGCTCGTGATCGCGAAAAATGTAGCAAACGGACATGCGAGCGCCGCAATGCCGATCGCCGTCGACGGATTGCGCCAGCCGAGCGCGAAATACAGGCCGATCCCGCCGCCCAGCGTCAGAGGCCAGAAAATCTGAAGCTGTACCTCGAACGTGCCGCTGAAGGCCAGCATCACACGCATGGCCGTGGCAACGCCCACAAATAGAAAAAACACGGTGCCCAGGCTTACGGCAATCGCATTTCTCGAACTGCTGTACGTCATGCCTGTGTGCAGCCCGAGCGCCGCCACAAACAAGTCCATCACCAGCAACCCGCCCAGCAAATAAAGCGTGTTTTCCAACGACATCGCGTTTTCAAACCACAAGTAGCCGCAGAGCGCCGGCGGCAACAGCAGCATCGCCTTGGTGTTGTAAAACGCGCCGAGCAGCTTACCGAAAATCAGCTCTTTCGGCGTCAAGTCGGTGGCCAACAACAAGTCGAAGGTTCGCCCATCCTTTTCCGTTGTGATCGACGTTACGGCTTGTGCGTTCACCAGCACCAGGCTCAGCAGCAGCAGCGGCACCAGCGGCACGGCCAATTGCGCCCGACTCAACGATTCTTCCTGCCCCACAATCACTGCCAGACTGGCCGCCGAGACCACGAACAGCGCCAGGTAAGCCAACCGCACGATCAACACGCGCCGCCCGTACGCCCACGTGCGCATCTCACGCCACAAAACCGGATTGCTCCAAACGCGCCGCGATGCGACCGGTTCCACGGCGCCTGCCGTGCGTACGGCGGACGCCTGTTCCGCCTGGTTTGCCTCTTCGGTGGGTTTCGCCCCTTGGGCCGTTTCTGCCCGATCGGTTTTCGCCGCCGCGCCAAATGCTTCGTCGGCCTTGCCCTGCGGGGGCTCGCGCGAAGGCGGACCGGGCGGTTTTCCGTGCCGAATCACCTCGCGCGATGGGTTCCATGCCCGCACACGCCAAATCGCCAACGCGTTGATCGCCACGGTCAGGGCGAAGGCCCACGGAACGAATGGCATCGATGCCCACCACGGGCCGACAAACGCATTGCTCCCCGGCGCCGGCAGCGGCGGCCGGGTGCTGCGCAGCACGGCTCGCCAGGGGCTCAGGGCCACGGCCCACTCCGCCGCGCGATGGCCCCACCACATGCGGTCGGCGAACACCAGCGCAACAACCTCCCAAACGAAGATCCACAGCACAATGATTACGGCCGTCAGGGCCACGGTCTGAAACGTCTTTTCCCGCCACAGGGCCATCAGCGAGCCCAAACTGCCGGTGGCCAGCATTGCGGCCAGCGTAACGGCGAAACACTGCGCCACTTGAATGGGCGCCACACCGCCGAAGAGCAGCACGAAAACGAAGAACGGCAACGCGGCCAGCAACGTGACCAGCACACTGAGCATGCTGGCCAGCAGCTTGCCCAACACCAACTCCGAGTTGGTCAGCCGCGTCATCAGCAGCAGTACGAACGTTCGCCGGTCTTTCTCTTGCGCCACGGCGGCCACGGCCAGCAAGGCCGAAAAGAACATCGCCAGGGCCAACTGAAGCGGCGCTAGAATCTGGAAAAGAATCGCCCCGAAGCGAGCAAAATCGCCCGTGTTGCGAACCATCTGCGTGCCGGTCAGCACCAGCCAGGCCGTGCCCATCAGCGTGAGCAAGGCCAGCGGATACACGGCCCGAGAAACGTAATGTCGCAGGCTGCGAGGGGCGGTTCGCAGCTCGCGTGTAAACACCGGGCCGATGAACAAACTTCTGGTCCTTTCTTCCTGTCTGTTTCGCTCAACGGCCTGCCGGCACGTCGGCCTTCAAACCGCTCGTCGGGTCGGCCCGACTGCCGTGCCGGTGCCCGGTGCCGATTTCCGCTAACTTCCCGCAACTCGCTGCAAACTGCCACCAACATCGGTCCGGGCAGGGCAGGGCAGGGGGGGCCGCTGATC
>WGDQ01000476.1 GCA_015493185.1 Planctomycetaceae bacterium | reverse complement strand
CTCACACACAGCACCGCTCACATGGCCGAGGTGCGCATTTCCATGGGTTGCTTCAGCAGCCAAAGGCTGAACACGCTGAAGGCGATCATTCCGGCCAGCATCGGCAGTTGGCTTCGCCATGCCGCGCGCCGCCCGCCGAATAAGCGCACCGATGTGCGCTGCGCGACGTGCAGACTGAACACGTGACCGACCAGGACGAGTAGAACCTGTAAGATCCAAAGCACGTCGAGCGAAACCAGCGGGGGCACGTGCCAATTGAGCGTGCCAAAGAGGTTCCAGCCCCAGCCGAACGGGTCGGAGATGAGCGTGACGATCTTCGGCCCTTCCATCAGTAGGTGCTCGAGGTTGTGGGCCAGATGATAAAACAGCGCGATGGGTAGCAGCGCGTAGGCGTAGCGGATGAAGTAGCCGCGGTACGACATCTTTTCGACCGTGGCACCGCTATTGCCAAGACGATAAGAGATGTAGACCAACGCCGCGTAAATCAGAATGGGCAGCAGCATCAGGCCGGACATGCCAAGGGAAAACGCGACCACGTGCCCGAGCGAAAACGACCCATCGAGCCAGTCGATGAGCTTGTTCCAGTTGGGCGTCATCGTCAGGCCATGGAAGCCGGTAATGGAAAGCATCAGCAGGGCCAAATAGGCTTCGTCGGTTCGCACGCGATGCTGGCTTACCAGATCGGCTCCCCAAGGGCGAAGATTCAAGGCCAGGTTGTCTTGCGGACACGCCTGAATGCATTCGGTGCATTGGATGCAGTAGGTGTTTTCGCTCAGATTCCCGGGGAAAAGAAAGGTGGGGCACCCGTAAGCCGTTTGACTGCCACGGTAGCACTCTTTGCCCACGCATGTGCGACAAACGTCTTGACTCTTGGGGCGAATTTCCACGCCCGAGAACATGGCGTAGAGGCCGCTGACTCGCCCTACGAGGCATGCATAGCGACAAAAGCCCTTGCGCTCGAACAGAAAGGCCGAGACGATGGCCATCAGTAGCATGGCAATGGCCAGATAGGCCGTGATGCGCGGTTTCATGGTAACGCCGAAACCGAGCTCGATCCATGTGAGCCCGACGAACAGCAACGTGGCCAGCACAATGTTTCGCAGCGCCCGGGGCCATTTCAGATCGAGCCCCATGCCTTCGTCGGTTTTTCGCCAAAAGTGCCAACGCTGCATCCAGCCGGCCACAGCATCCCAGGGGCAAACATAGCACCATGCCTTGCCGGCGAACATGATCAGCACGACCAGCCCGCCCCACCAAATGGTCCATGTGAGCAGCGGAGCGATATTCAGCGCCGGGTTCTGGTTGCCAAACAAGCCGGCGGCAATCACTAAAAAGAACAGGGCCACGATGATCGCCTGACAGGCGAAACGAAAGCGGCGCGAAGTTACCAACCAACGAACCAGACGGCTTTGAAGCAGATCGAGCCGATCGGTTTGTGTGGTGCCTGGTAAATCGGGCGTGATCGTCGCTTGTGCGTGCGACGAAGCGTCGTCGAGCCGCGACGAAGGCAACGTGCCCGGCTGCGTGCCATCGATTTGAGATGCCGCCGGCGTTGTCCCGGGCAATCGAGTTCTGTTGCTTGGCTTCCTGGTGGCCACGGCCGGCACGTCGCTGCGTCGGTCCAGCAGGTCGAAGGCGCCAAAGCTCACCAGCAGCACAAAGCCGATAGAAACGTAATACATCCAAGGCGGAATGCCCCACATCGTGTGCATGAAGTACGATGCGGGATCGGCCTTGAACTGCGCGCGGTGTTCCTCGCTGCAAAGCTGGTAGGTGTTGCCCATGTACGTGGCCGTTACGGCCCGTTGCGGGTCGACACGTTGGCGGCACACCACGCACCGGGCGCCGAGATACGCTTCAGGATTGGTCGCAAAGCGATCGCGGCAGGCCGTTGTGCAGAAGTGGTACAGGTGCCCCTTGTAACGGGCCGAAAAGCCCCAAGACGGTGCGACCTCCATATGGCAGACGGGATCGGTCGCCCGGCCCGGTGCACGATTTTTTGTCTCGCCCGCCTGGGCCATGCTGGCATGCGGATCGCTCTTCTTTGGCAACGTAATGGCCGAAGATACAGGTGTTGCCACACCGGCCGTCGGCGATGGGGCCACAACTGTTACGACCGGCTGATCTGCCCGACGATGCGATGCGAAAACGGCAATCAGCAGGCCGAAAAAGAACGAATAGGGCAGGAAGATTTTGAGCAGCGATTTCATGGTGTTGTTGCCAGCGGGTTGGAGCGGCCGTTCGTGTCGGTTTGCGATGCACCGTGCACGTCGGCGATCGGAGCATCATCGGCAATCGCCTGCTTTCGTCGGCGATCGCGTTTCTTCTTGATGGCCCGCACCACGACGAGAAACACGCCCAACCCTGTGGCCAAGGCGGCCACGACCGAGGCTGTGGCGGTTGGTTCGCCCACGACCATGAGGAAGGGAATGACTTCCTCTCGGCCTTCTACGTCCATGGTGAGCTCGACGATGTACTCGGCATCGGTCGGGAAGGTGATCGTGAACTTGTGTTGGTTGTCGAACGGTTGGTGGGTCGCCGGCGGATAGATCAGTTCGTTTCCGCCGAACGTCGAAGTTCGCAAGACGCGAACCGTAACCGGCTGACCATACGGGCGGCCTGTGTTGCGGTTCTTAATGTAAAAGGCGATCGTGGCGGCTTCGCCGGGCGTGGGCCGACCGGGATATGAGGTCATCAGCACGTCGTACGGTCCCGTGGTGGCCGGATACTCGAGCGTGGGGGCCTGGGGATAGTTTTCTTTGTAGGAATAGTGTGGCAGACCAAGAATGTGATGACCGTCGGCCGGTGCGTTGAGCAACGTGCCGGTGATGATGGCTGCCAGAAGCAACGAACGGCCCAGCTTCTGCGACGCCGGGGCAGCATGCCCCTGCTGGCTGCTGCCGCTGGTTGAAGTGGGCTGTTCTTTGACGTCGGGCACGACGGGCGCTTGACGATGGCGCGCGCCGGCCGTGGGTGCTGCGGCCAACTTGCTCCGGCCCGGCGACTTTGGCCTGGTGGAACCAGACCGACGGCTGGTAGTGCCGGGAACGACAATCTGGTAGGTGAGTGCATCCGAATCGCAAGCACGGATGCACGATGCGCAGTTGGTGCACTCCATTCCGGTAAGGTCGACCAGCATGGGGCGCAGATCGAATTGGCACACGCGGACGCACTCACCGCATTGGACGCACTTTTCGTCATCGCGCTGAATTCGTAGCAGACGACCGCGCCCTAGCAGCGAATAAACGGCACCACCCGGGCAGATGTAACGGCACCACCATCGCCGGCTGACAAACAGCTCGAAAAAGCAAATGGCCAGAATCACATAGGTTCCCAGGCCAATGCCAACGCCGAAAATATAAAGATGCACCTCGCGGCTGATCACGGCCGGCGGATAAATCATGGCCAAAAAGGGCACGCCCGAGAGTGCGACAAAGCCTAAAGAAAACGCCAGTACGAAATACTTCGTGTGTTTCGAAAAATGAATGTCGCGGCTTCGCAGCTCGAGAAATCGTAGCAGTTTTCTGCCTCGATCGACGATTTCCAGAAGCGTATTCATCGGACAAATCCAACCGCAAAAGAAACGGCCCAACACCACACTGAGCGCGACGGGAAGCAGCAGCGACCAAAGCAGCGGAACATAAAACGCGCGGCTGCCGGCAATGGCTTCCAGTCCGGCAAGTGGGTCGCTGATGCTGTAGCCGGCGACGCGGGCCGACCAGAACGTGCCCTGCGTGCGCTGCACGACCTCCAAACGCTTCTCATCCTGACCAACGAAGCGGTCGATTTGCCGAATGGCGGTGGTGCGCCAACCGGGTGGCAGATCGTCGAGCGCGCGGGCCGAGTGGTAATGCGTGTAAAGCGCCAGCAGCGGCAGCAGCACGAGCACCATCGCACTGGTTGCCTGCACGAAGCGGCGGACGATATTGACGAGCCGACCAACGGTTTGTGGTTTCATGCTTCGGTCTCCTCGGCGACCGGAGTGCCCAGTGGATAAACACGGATGGCGCGGTAGGGCACGATGCACACCTCTTCGCACAACCCGCAGCCGGTGCAATACTCCGGATGCACGTAGGGAGCATTGAACAACCCCTGAGTAATCGCCTTGCCTCGCATCGGGCAGGCGGTGAAGCAGGCCCCACAGGCCCCGGTTCGAAGGTGCGAAACGCAGATCGATTCGTCGACCGCGGCCACGCCCATGTGAACATCTTCTTTGCGGGCCAAACGCTGCAACGCACCGGTTGGGCATGCTTCGCCGCACTTCAGGCAGAGCGTGCAACCTTTGATGCGAGGCGCCACATAGGGAGTATGGCGGTCGGCCGCGCCGTCGGGCTTCATCTGAATGCAGCCCACCGGGCAGACGTCTTGGCAAAGGTAGCAATGGATGCAGCGAGCCAGGAAATCATCTTCCGGCAACGCGCCAGGGGGGCGGAACGTGAATTCTTCTTTTTCGTCAACGCGGGGGCGTGCGATGCGCCAACGGCCCTGACCCAGTCGCAACACACCGCCCACGCCGGCCACCAAGGCACCGACGAAGGTGGTCTTCGTTGCCCGAATCAGCCATTGGCGACGTGTTGTCTTCATGGGAAGTAGTTTGCGTCCTGTTTTGTGGTGATCGGGAGTTCTGGTGGTCAGGGCTTTTGGGTTGGTCTGGTTTTCTTTGAAAGAAAAGTCTGCTTCCCGGGCAAAACTCACGCGTTGTGATGAGGTGCGCCTTTCGGGGCCAACGTCGGTGACGTTTGGGCATCGTTCACAGCAACGTGGTTTGGTGCGTTGCGGGGCACCGGCTGCACGCGAATGGCCTGCGGATAACGTATGCACGCTCGTTCGCAAAGCCCGCACCCGATGCAGGCCTCTTCGTTCACGATCGGTCGTTCCCACAGTCCGGCCCGCAGTGCAATGCCCTGCAAGGGGCACGCATAAACGCACGTGCCACACGTATAGTTGTTGTAGGAGTAGCAAAGGTTGAAATCGATTTTGGCCACGCCCATTTGCACGTTGCGGCGGACGTGATCGATGGTTTTCAGAATCGGCTGCAAGGCACCGCTAGGGCAAACCTCGGTGCAGCGGAGGTAGTCGCCCTCAATGCGGCTGCACAGCATGCAGGCCTGCTCGCGCGGTTTCAGGTAAGGTGTGCCCGCGCGGTGCGCGCCGGCCGAAGTAGGCAGCGACTTGATCGCGTGATTGGGGCACGCATCGACACACCGCATGCAGCGGATGCACGTTGCCAGAAAGTCGTCCTCCTTCAATGCCCCGGGAGGCCGTACCGGCGGCGCGTCGTCGGCGTCGGCGCTTTGCCACACTCCGCTAGCGACGCTGGCCGCTGCGGCCGTGAGCGACAAGCCCGCCGCATGACGCAGAAATTGACGGCGTGAGTTCGGCATCGGATATCTGTCGGGGGCGAAAGGAAAACGGTTGCCAGTTTTACCGGAGGTGAATCGCATCAAATGCGTTCGATCCTCGCGGCGATCTTTTTGAAGTCGGCCTGTCCGCTTACCGGATCCCAGGCACGGTGGCTCACCGCGTTGACGAGCCAGCGGTTGCGAGTCGGGTCGGCGGTGTCGGCCACCGAAAGGTTCCAGGGGCTGAACAGGTAGCCCTCGGGCACTTCGCTGCGCGAGGGCCGCAATTCGCTTTGCAGGCCGATGGTCACACGGCACTCGTAGGTGCCGCGACGCGTGACCACGCGCACCGGGTCGCCGTCGCGAAGACCGAACCGCTCGGCGTCGCGGAGGTTCATTTCCACGTATTGCTCGGGCACCAGCTTTTGTGTGGTGGCACCGCGAATGGTTTTCGATGAATGGAAATGCTCATAAACGATGCCCAGCCCGAGCCAGAAGGGATAGACGTCTTCGCGTTTATGATCTTCCAGCGTCTTGGATGCATCCTCATACACTTCGAGATGCGGCAGGTCGGGTGTCAGGGCCGCGTTGCGCGCTTGCACGAGCAGATTGTCGCGGCCTTCTTTGGCGGCGGCTGCCAACTCGTCGATGAGCCAGGGCCCCTGCCCCGGGCGGTCGCGATGGCCGTATTGCATGAGCTTGCCGCAGATCTCCTTCATTTGGCTGTAGTCCTGCTCGCAAAGCTTCATTCGGGCTTTACCATCGGCATGGCGGAAAGCTCCATAGGGGCGACCGGCCCAACCTTCTTGCCCCAGATAACGCCGCGGCGTGCCGCCGCGCCGGGCAATTTCGTAAGTGGGAGCCGGCCATTGGATTCCGCGCAACTCGCGAATCTGATCGTACAGGCCGATTCCGTCGCGCTGCTCGACTTCGAGCATGCCGGAGAGGTCGGCGTCACTGCCCTTGGAAGCTTTGACGATATCGCGGAATACTTCCTCAGGGTCGTAAACCATTTTGCCGTTGCCGGCGCGAATTTTTTTCTTGTAGGGAAACACTTTGTCCGGGTCGAGCCCCAGCTTGCGGCAGAGGGCCTTTCCTTTGTCGATCGCCATGTCCATGTCGGGTCGGCACTCCGACTCGCCGGTGTCCGGGTCGACCACCGGATTGTTGGTGCCGTCGCACACGTAAATGCGTCGTTCCGATTGGATGTAGGTGCCGCCGAGCCATTCGCCCCACGTGGCAGCGGGAAAGATCACGTCGCCGTACAGCAGGTTGGGGGCATGACGGTAGATGTCTTGCACGACACAGAACATGCGGGTCATGGCGGGCCGAACGAGCGTTTGCACATCGGGCAAATGAATGTGCGTTGTGTACATCCAGAACATGGCGTGAAGCTGATCGTCGCCTTCGCGCAGGGCCCGCTCCATCATGCCCAATACCATGCCGGGGTTTCCTAGCAGCGAGGTTTGTTTGAGCCGCTCGCGCGGCACGCGCCATGCGTCGGCGATGTGGTCGCGCCAGGCGTCGTTTTTCATCGGCTGATTGAACGGCAGTCGGCCGGTCAGGCCGCCCATGAGACGTTCGCTCATGGCGTTGGGCTGTCCGGTTTGCGAGTGGCTGCCGCAGCCGGGTCGACCAACGTTGCCGGTGAGCAGGTGCAGGTTGATGATGCTGATCGTGTTGTGCTGCCCGTGCAACATCTGGTTGTAGCCGATTCCCCAAAAGCTGAGCACGCCACCGCGGCCTCGCTCGCGTCCCTTGATCGAAGCATCGGCCCATAGCCGGGCCGCCTCTTCGATTTGCTCGACCGTGACGCGACCGCGATCGATCGGTTTCAAACGTTCGACGACTTGCTGCGGTGAGTAACGCTGCTTGACGCCTTCGATGTACTCCTTGTAGCCGTTCACGTTTTTTTCGAGCCACGACTCGGGCATGCAAGCCCGGGGATACTTTGTAAGAAGCACGTGGCCAATGGCATTCTGGTAGCTGATATCGCCGTTGAGCGTGGCGAAGTGGAGGCTGTTGCGGGGGTTGATGTCTTCCAGCCCGATCACCGTGCCCGTGCGTCGCGGGTCGGACACCAACGTGGGAATATTGGTTTTTTGTTTGTGATCGGCGACGCGCCAGAAGAGAATCGGATGCGCTTCTCGGGCATTGTGCCCCCAGAAAGTGATGAAATCGGCCTGCTCGATGTCTTCGTAGCTGGTCGGCGGGGCGTCGCTGCCGTAGCTATGGAAATAACCGGTTACGGCCGAGGTCATGCACATGCGGGCATTGGCTTCGATCGAGTTGCTTTGCAGAATACCCTTCATCAGCAGATTTTCGATCCACTGGGCTTCCATCGTAAGCTGGCCGCTGCCGGTCAGGCCCACGGCGTTGCCACCTTTGGCCTTGACGATTTCGGCGATTTTCTCGGCTACCAGTTCTTCGGCTTCTTCGTAGGGCATTTCTTCGAACACATCGTCGTCGAAGCGGCCCTTGGTGCTGGAGACGTGGCCCCGTAGCGGGTCGCTCATGTCTTTGCGCACCAGCACCTTGTAGAGGCGATCTTTGTAGATTGGCTCGTGTGCGTTGAGGCCCTTGATGCACTGAATGCCGCGATTCGTCGGGTGCTTCTTATCGGGCACCATGCCGACGACCTTGCCGTTTTCGACTTTGATCAGCGTGCCACAGCCAACACCGCAGTAGGGACAAGCCGCCTGCAACAGCTTGACGCCAGGAGCCGTTTTGGCCGGAGCCGCCTGGAGCGCTTGCATGTACTCGTTCGGAAACGATGTTGTCGCGGCCACGCCGACGCCCGTGGTCGCCGCCATCTTCATGAACGCGCGACGATCGAATTCACCCAATCCGCGTCGGATACCCATGGTCTTCTCTCCTCGTTTTCGCTAAGCGTCGAATTCATCCGCCGCTCGGCTCGCACTGCGAACAAAACGGTCGAAGTTCGGTCGACAGATATCGCTGATGGACTCGAATAAAATCTCTGTTGCGTCTGTTGCGGATAAATCGAATCGAGTTGAAAAACTCGCTTGCGTTCACCACGTGGTTGGCACGGCTGGCGTGGCGTTGCCGGTCGATGCCAGCGG
>WGDQ01000475.1 GCA_015493185.1 Planctomycetaceae bacterium | reverse complement strand
TGCCAACTACGAGCGCTTGCTTAGCGAGCTGCGCGACGGCGAAGCCTTTGGTCAGGCGCTTTGGAATACGGCATATTTCTCGGCCGTTTCGGTGCCCCTTTCGATCGTTCTTGGCGTGGCGCTGGCCAGCATGCTTTCTTGGCCGGTCCGAGGTCAGGCCGTTTATCGCACGCTGGTCTTCCTGCCCTCGGTTATTCCGGTCGTGGCCGCCTCGGTGCTATGGCTCGCGCTGCTCGACCCGCAAGATGGGCTGGTCAACCGTGCCTTGATGGCACTGGGGTTGGCTCCGCAGCCGTGGTTCAACGGCATTGCCGAAGCGGCCTGGCCTCCGCACTGGTGGCGTGGCGAAGGCGGCTTCGGATCGAAAGACGGCCTGATTCTTATGGGCCTTTGGGGGGTGGGAAACTCGATGATCATCTACCTGGCTGCCATTGGTGACATCCCCCGCCATCTCTATGAAGCTGCCGAACTCGACGGCGCAGGCCCCTGGCGACGCTTTTGGCACATCACCCGGCCAATGCTTTCGCCGGTGATCTTTTTCAACCTTGTGCTCGGATTGATTCACGCCGTGCAAACGTTCACACAGGTATACATCGTCAGCGAAGGAACCGGCGCGCCGGCCGGCGCAAGCCTGCTCTTGTCGCTGCACCTGTTTCTCTCGGCTTTCAAAGACCTGGATATGGGCTACGCCTCGGCGATGGCTTGGACGCTGTTCGTGGTCGTGCTGCTGGTCACGTGGGCGCTGTTTCGTTCCACACGCTATTGGGTTCACTACCGGAGCCCACGTTGATGAAGCAATCGGCACCAACCCATGCGCTGCTAAGAGACCTGCGATACGCAGCCGGCCTGCTGTTGGCCGTGGGCGCCCTGGCTTGGGGCCTGTGGGGTTCCTGGCATCCGCCCGGTCGCGCAGCCGTCAAGCGCGCGGCCGGACGTGAAGAAGTAGTGTTCTGGCATTTCTGGGGTGGCCGGCACCGTGAGGTCGTCGAGCAAATTGTTCATGGATTCAACTCCAGCCAAAACCGCTACTTCGTTCGCAGCATCGCCATGCCCGGGGCGAATCTGGACCTGAAATTCTTTCTCAGCGTCACGGGCGGTTCTCCTCCCGATTTACTGAACCACGACGACCCCGTGGTGGCCGATTGGGCGCACCGCGGAATCATTCAACCGATCGACGAGTTGATCGACGCCCCCGCGTACGAGACTTTGCGGCAGTGGCTCTTTCCCGCGGCCCGCGAGTTGGGCAGCTACCAGGGGCGGCTTTACGCCCTGTGCAACGGACTGGACATCCGGGCCCTTTACTACGATGAAACGCTTCTGGCCGACTACGGCTTGCGACCGCCCCGTTCCATCGCCGAGCTCGATGCCCTGGCCACGACCATTGCCCCGCCCAAGGCGAACCGACCGCTTCGCCGCTACGGCTACTTGCCCGATCCGCGTCGTATTTGGGCTTGGGGCATCGTGTTCGGCGGCCGTTTTTACGATGCTTCCCAACGCCGCGTGACGGCCGACGACGAGCCGATTGTTCGTGCGCTGGAGTGGATGGCCTCGTACAGCCGCCGCTACGGAGCACGCGAAGTTGCCGCATTCCGGAAGGGCGATCAGGCCCTGGCCGGTTCGTCGTTTCCTTTGTTGGAAGGTCGATACGCGGCGATCATGGACGGCCAGTGGCGCGTGCCGGAAATCGCCACCGCACGGCAAGCGGCCCGCCGGCGAGGCCAACCCATGCCGAACATCGGCGTCACGGCGCTGCCCTGCCCGCCCGGCGGACGAGAGAACGCCGGTTGGGTGAACGGCAACTTCTTCGTCATCCCACGCCGGGCCCGCAATCCGCAGGGCGCCTGGGCATTTGCCCGATATTGGGCCGGCTTCGGAGGCTTCGAGCAGCAGGCCGCCCGACACTGCGCGGCGGGTGGCTGGATTCCGGCCAGCCAACACGTGGTCGACCAACCCGAGTTTCAAGACTTTTTGCGGCGCTACCCGCACTTCGCCACCTTCGTGCGGTTGGCATCGAGCGAGAATCAGGTGCCCACGCCCGCAGTGCCCGGGGCAATGTACTTCTACACGCAAATGGTTCGCGCGGCCGAAGACGCGATGTATCGAGAGCGGTCGCCGCGCCAGGTGCTGCGCGAAGCGGCCGATCGAGTCCGGCAGCGCCTCGACGAACTCCAGGAGAAAACGCCGCATGGTTCGTAGTTCACAACACGGTACCCGCAGCGCGGTGCTCGCGCATTTGGCGCTCGGCCTGACGGCTACGCTGTTCGCACTGCCGTTGGCCTGGATGGTGCTCAGCTCGTTCAAGCCGGCTGAGCAATTTGTGAGCGATGCCAACCGCTGGTTGCCGGTGCGTTGGCAATGGCAAAACTATACCGAGGCCGTGCGGAGCATGCCGTATGGTTTGTATCTGCGCAACTCGCTGCTGCTTTGCGCCGGCTCGGTCGTGGGCACGCTGTTTTCTTGCTCGTTGGCGGCTTATGCATTCGCTCGATTGCAGTGGCGGGGCCGCGACACGCTGTTTGCCCTGATGGTGGCTACCATGTTGCTGCCGTGGCAGGTGACGATGATTCCGCGGTTTCTGCTGATTCGTCAGATCGGGCTCTACGATTCGCTTGGTGCGTTGATCGTGCCCACGTTTTTTGGTGACGCGTTTTCGATTTTTCTGCTGCGGCAGTTCTTTCGCACGATTCCCAGCGAACTGAGTGAAGCGGCCCGTATCGACGGTTGCAGCGAATTGCGGATTTTCTGGCAAATCGTGCTGCCGCTGAGCAAGCCCGCCCTGGCCACCGTGGCGCTGTTGCAATTCGTGGCGGCGTGGAACGACTTCGGCGGGCCGCTGCTGTACTTGAGTACGCCTGAGCGGTTCCCTCTGGCCTATGGCTTGCAGCAGTTCGTAAGCGCTTATTCGAGCCAACCTCATTTGTTGCTGGCCGCCTCGGTGCTGTTCACATTGCCGATCGTCGGGCTGTTTTTCCTCACGCAACGTACGTTTTTGAAAGGCATTGCCACCACCGGCCTGAAAAATTAGGCCCGCTCACCCCCTCCCCCCACGTACGCGACAATCCATCGAACATCCAGCGAGCGAGCGATGCTCCATTTTGGGTGTGCGACACTGCATCTGTCTCTTATACACATATCCGAGCCCACGAGACCAG
>WGDQ01000474.1 GCA_015493185.1 Planctomycetaceae bacterium | reverse complement strand
TCAACAATCTGAGCGTCGCGCGACAGGCTGCCCGCCCCGGCAGCCAGCAACCACCAGCCGCCTAACATCAGCGCCGTGCCCAACGTGGCCGCGGTCAACATTCGAAACTGGATCGACAGACGAAACACCTTGGCCAAGATCAGCCAGGTGAAACGCTCGCTCCACGAAGCGGTTTGCCACGTTTCGTTGCGCTGATCCATTGGAGCCGCTCTCTTTCGTGCAAAATTGAAATTGGCCGGAAGCGTGCCGCCGGGCTTGTTCGTTGCGCGTTCTGGTTGCTGCAAACCGCAGCGCCTCGTCGTGCGAGCGACTTCGCGCGATCAGTCGCCGGCCCGGGACAAAGTGCCTTGCTTCCAACACCGGGAATATGGCCGGTTGCTTTTCAGACGATGTGGACGAACGCCAACCCAGCAAACGCCGCCCGGCAGCTCACGCAGACATCTTTTTTCGCCTCATGGCAATCGCCCGGTCTGACGTACGCTGAAGCGCCGGCGATTGGCCACCGCAAGATTGCAATGCCTTCCGCACGAGATGCGGATACGGCGTGTTCCGGCCACGCCCGAAGTTTCCGTTTTTGCCCACCCGTGCCGGAACCTTCGC
The DNA here is from genome assembly GCA_015493185.1 of Planctomycetaceae bacterium. Taxonomy (GTDB): domain Bacteria; phylum Planctomycetota; class Planctomycetia; order Pirellulales; family JAEUIK01; genus WGDQ01. The sequence continues at coordinate 5,387 of WGDQ01000474.1, read as the reverse complement.
GCCGCGGGCCCGTTTGGCGGGATTATAAAACCCGCCCCCCTTCGTGCCTAGCACAGCCCGGCAGCCGACCGTGCCCGAGACGCCCGGAAAGGGCGTGCTGAGTGAGTGCCGGCTGGTCGAAGGTTCCAGAAACTTGTCAGCCGCTGTTTTGCCGACTAAAACAGTCCGACATCGTGTTGCTTTTTTCTCTCCCGATCGACTTTAGAAGATGGTTCTCGTGCCATGGCGACCTCGCAAGTGGTAACAAGCGACAACGTGGCGGCTGTTTTGGAGCGTGCCTTGGATGCCGGAAGTGGTCTTTTGCGGCTGACGCCCACTTGGGTGCCTCGCAGCTTTTTGCATCCTGGCAAGCGGATACGGCTGGCCCCGCAAGATTGGTATGCCTTCGGTGCCCACCGCGGCGGCATCGATGAGCGGTGGTTTGCCAGCACGACCGAGGCTGCCAACGAGGGTCGCACGCCCGACGAGGGCCTCAGCTACGTGACGTTCGAAGGTCAGCGATTTTTGCTCCGCGACGCGGTTTCTGAAGCTGGTTCGCGGTTGATTGGCCAAAAGCTCTTCGATCGTTACGGTCGATGGCCGGTGTATTCGAAGTTTTTTGACAACATGGGGCCTATTCCGCTGCACATGCACCAGGGATTCGACGATGCCAAGCTCGTTGGCCAGGAAGGCAAGCCGGAAAGCTACTACTTTCCGCCGCAGTACAACAACGTCGATAATAATTTCGCGTACACCTTCTTCGGCCTCGAACCAGGCACCACAAAAGCGCAACTGCGCCGTTGTCTGGAAGACTGGGACAAGGGCGACAACGGCATTTTGGATCTTTCGAAGGCCTACCGCCTGAAACGCGGCACCGGCTGGCTCGTGCCGCCGGGCATTTTGCACGCCCCCGGTTCGCTATGCACATACGAACCGCAGTGGGGGTCGGATGTGTTTGGCATGTTCCAGTCGCTGGTGGAGGGGCGCGAAGTGCCCTGGTCGCTGTGTGTCAAAGACGTTCCGCCTGAGAAACACCAGGATCTCGATTTCATCATCGGCCAGCTCGACTGGGAGCAGAACGTCGACACGCACTTCAAGGCGCATCACTACCTGGAGCCGATTGTCGACACGAGCCGCTCGGGCGAAGGCTACACCGATCGCTGGATCGTGTACGGCACGGTTGACGGCCAGCAGCTTTTCAGTGCTAAAGAGCTTACCGTTGAGCCGGGCGCCAAGTGCACGCTGCAAGACCCCGGCGCCAGTGGTTGGATTACAGTGCAGGGGCGCGGACGCATGGGGCCGCTCGAGCTGCAAACGCCTGTGATGATTCGTTTCGGCGAGGAAACCTCGGACGAAGTGTTCATCACTCACGAAGCGGCCACAGCCGGCGTAGAAATCGAAAACACGGGCACCGAGCCGTTGGTTGGGCTTCGTTATTTCGGTCCTGATACGCACGAATCGTTGCCGCAGGTGGGGGATGCCACACCCCAGTGACACGTGAAAAGTGAAAAGCCACGCCCAGCGAAAAAGCCCCCGGGGCCGAAAAGGTACGGTCGCCGGCCGAGGCATTGGACCGTCAACGTTGAACCGCCGGCAATGTTGAGAAAACGATCGGCCGCGCTGGCTGGGCAGTAAATTCGATCTATGTCCGTAGCTACGCGGCGTTGCGAGAGTGGTACATGCCGCGGGCGTGCGGGGATAGTCGGAATAAATGACGACCGCGAGATTCTTCGCCGCAAGGGAAGTTGCACCCGCTCGGAAAACTCGGAAAAACGATACCTTGTGGAAGACGCTGCTTCGACTGCAAGCTTTCCCGGGGCCAACTTCCGGGGCAGTTGCCCCGTGTTGAGCTCGGGAGGCCGGTTCCGGCAGCCTGTTCTTTTTCGGACAAGGAAACGCCAACATGTCTAAACGCATTTCAATTGGAACGTGGGCCTATTCGATCGGGCCGTATGCCGACAAGCCGATCCCTTTTCCCGAGGTAGTAGAAAAACTGCACGCCTTGGGATTCGACGGACTCGAGTTGGGCGGCTTCGGCGAACATCCGAACCCCGACCGTCAGAAAACCAAAGACGAGCGTGCCGCGGTTCGCGAACTTTGGGAGTCGCGTGGCATGGGTTGCAGCGGGCTGGCGGCCGATCTGTGGAGCGAGCGGCTTATTACGGCCCCCGACGACAGCTCGTATATGAACACGTTTCGCAAGAACCTGGAATTCTGCAACGACCTCGGCATCGACGTGATCCGCGTCGACACGACCGAAGACCCGGGCGTGCTGGGGCCCATCGAAGGTGAAGCGCCGCAGGAGCAAACGGTTGATTACGACGTGGCGCTCAAGCGCGTGGCCGACACCTGGCGTCGCTGCGCTCAAGAGGCCGCCGATGCCGGCGTGCGGGTCGTATGGGAGTTTGAGCCGGGCTTCGCATTCAACAAGCCGAGCGATATTTTTCGCGTGCTCGATGCCGTGAACCATGACAACTTCATGGTCATGTACGACACGTGCCACGCCAACATGGTGGCAAAGCACGGTTCGCGGCAACCTGGTCAGAAGGAAACGTTGCCCGGCGGAGCCCGCGAACTGGCCGAACGGCTCAAAGGCAAAATCGGTCGAGTGCACTTGATCGATTCCGACGATTCGTTGCACGACAACCACACCAGCACGCACCCGCCTTTCGGCGAAGGCAACCTCGACTTCGATGAGCTGATGCCTGCCATCGTGGCCGCCGGATGCCCCGACGATTGGTGGACCATCGACCTTTGTTTCTGGCCCGACGCCTGGGCGGCAACTGAGAAATGCAAGCGTTATGTCGATCAACTGGTTGAAAAGTACGGATAAACGGGCACGCGAAAAAATGCGTCGCTACGTGTCGCCGCAGTTCGAGGCGATTGGCGAAGGCTGACAGGGGTGCGCGTTCGAGACGTGTTGAACCAGGTTTGAGACCCCGACTACCCGGTACCGTCTGCTCTGGGTAGTGTGTCGCTGGTTTTGTTATGACTGCCGCGACTCGCTTATCGGCTTCGTCCGACGAATCAGATAAGCTTGCGCCGTCGAGAGAAGCTTGCCAGCTCAAGGAAAGTAAAAATCGTTTATGTCGTGAGGTTCCCGACGGTTTGAACCACGTTGCACGGCAACTCACCTGGTTGCCGCTCTGAGCTGATGGCCGCCTGTTCTCGTGGCTTGCACCGTGCTGCGATGAGAAGACGGGCCCGGCCTTTTTCCGATTGCGTTTTATCAACTTTGTTCGTTGACTGCTTCATTCATTGCGTCACCTGAGATTCTCTTGATTTGAGGGAACATCATGGCCAAGCCATTGCGTGTCGGCATGATCGGCTACGGATTCATGGGACGGGCCCATTCGAACGCCTATGCCCAAGTCAATCACTTCTTCGACCTCGGACATCAGGTTGTGCGTCAGGCCTGCTGCGCCCGCAACGAAGAGAAAATCAAGGCTTTCGCCGAGAAGTGGGGTTATGCCTCTTACGAGACGGACTGGCGTCGGTTGATCGAGCGAGACGACATCGACTTGATCGACATCGGCTCGCCGAACAACACGCATCTGGAGATCGCCACTGCGGCCGCCGAAGCGGGCAAAATGGTTTTGTGCGAAAAGCCACTGGCCATGAACGCCGAAGAGGGCCAGAAGATGGTCGAGGCCGTCGAACGGGCCGGCGTGCCCAACATGGTGTGGTACAACTACCGGCGCGTGCCCGCCATTTCCTTGGCACGGCAAATCGTGGATGAAGGCCGCATCGGTCGGCCATTTCATTATCGGGCCACGTATCTGCAAGATTGGACGATTGCCGAAGACGTGCCGCAAGGAGGGCCCGCTCTATGGCGGCTCGATGTGAACGTGGCCGGCTCGGGCGTTACCGGCGACTTGTTGGCGCATTCGATCGACACGGCCGAATGGCTGAACGGCCCGATTCGTCGTGTTTCGGCCCACACCGAAACCTTTGTGAAAGAACGCACCCACGTTGAAACCGGCAAGAAAGAACCCGTGGGCATCGACGACGCCTGCATGTTTCTCGCCGTGTTCGAGAATGGTTCGATCGGCACGTTCGAAAGCACACGCTATGCTCGCGGTCGTAAAAACTACAACACCTTCGAGCTCAACGGCGAACGGGGCAGCGTATTTTTCGACTTGGAGGATCCTCACATCTTGCAGTATTTCCGCTATGCCGATCCGGAAACCGGTCGCAAGATCGAAGACCACCTGACCGGCTGGCAGCGGATTCATGTTACCAACAGCGAACATCCCTATATGGATCATTGGTGGGTGCCCGGTTGTACGATCGGCTACGAACACACGTTTATCAATGCATTGGCCGATTTCATCGAGGCGCTCGACGAGGGCAAGCCCGTGCAGCCCGACTTCCGCACGGCGCTGCACACGCAACGGGTTTGCGATGCCGTGCTCGAGAGCAGCCGGACCGGTCAGTGGGTTGAAATTCCTCCTCCATGAATTCGAGAAAAGCGGCCGGCCGATAAAGGGGCTTCTCGCGGTTTCTCTGTGGTCCATCGAGCGCCGAGCGGCCCGTTGCCGCCGGTTTCGCCATAATGAATTACTTCGCCCACGGCTACCGATTTGTCGACGATCCGTACTTTACCGTGGGCACGGCGATTCCGGATTGGATGCATGTGGTCGATCGTCGCGCACGCATCCGTCCGCGACAGGCAGAGGCGTTCGTCGACGATCCGACGCCACCGGTGGCTTCCATCGCTCGGGGCATTGCGCAGCATTATCACGATGATGCCTGGTTCCACCGCACCGAAGCGTTCGCTCAGCTCTCATGGCAGTTTACCGCCGCAGTGCGCGATGCACTGGGCGACGATCGGAGCATGCGGCCGAGTTTTTTAGGCCACATTCTGGTCGAGCTCTTGCTCGACGCGGTGCTGATCGCGGACAATCCGGCAAGGCTCGACGCGTATTACAACGCCGTACTGGCGGTCGATCCGACGCTGGTCGTATCGACCGTGGACCGTTTGGCAAAACGCTCCCTAGCGGCGTGGGGGCATTGGATCGAGGCCTTCGCGACCGAACGGTTTCTGGCCGACTACGCCGACGACCGGCGGCTTTTGCGCCGGCTGAATCAGGTGATGCACCGCGTTGGTCTTGAGCCGCTGGATGATGCGCTGCTGGGTGTGTTGCCGGAAGCCCGCGAGCAAGTACGGCGCAGAAAGGACGAACTGCTGACGCCCGATGATTCGGGTCGAAGTGTATGATGCTGCGAGCACCCGCCGTGTGTCGGTGCTGACTCAAAACCAGCGGACAGAACGCGTCTGAATAGCCGAGACAAGCGGTTTTTCCGCAAGAATGAGAGGTTCTGTCCGTTCGTTCCAAAAAAAAGGAGCCCGGCTGGGGACGGATTCCCGTTTTCTTTCTTCTGAGACGGCGGGTGTTGACGGAAAG
>WGDQ01000473.1 GCA_015493185.1 Planctomycetaceae bacterium | reverse complement strand
GCCGCGCGAGCCTTCGGGGCCGAGAACGTGCTGGCCGTGACCATGCCCTACAAAACATCGAGTGCTGAAACACGCGAGCATAGCCGCCTGGTGATCGAGCAATTGGGCGTGAAAACGATTGATGTACCCATCACACCGCAGATCGACGCCTATTTCGACCGATTTCCCGACGCCTCGAAGTTACGATTGGCCAACAAATGCGCGCGGGAGCGGATGACGATTCTCTACGATCAAAGCGCCGCCTTCGAGGGGCTCGTGGTCGGCACGAGCAACAAGACGGAAATTCTGCTGGGCTACACCACGCTGTTTGGCGACATGGCCTCGGCCGTCAATCCGATTGGCGATCTCTACAAGAGCCAGCTTCGCATGCTGGCCCGGCACTTGGGCGTGCCGAAGCCGATCATCGACAAGCCGCCAACAGCCGATCTTTGGCGGGGACAAACCGACGAACAGGAACTCGGCTTCAGCTACGACGAGGCCGACCGCTTGCTGGTGCTTTGGGTCGATCATCGCTGGCGGCGCGAAGAGCTGGTGGCCGCGGGGTTCGACGCGGCATTTGTCGACCGCGTGCTGGAGCTCGTGCGTCGCAACCACTACAAGCGGCGCATGCCCATCATCGCCAAGCTATCCAACCGCACGCTCGACCGCGACTTCCGCTACGCCCGCGACTGGGGCACATAACGCCCTCATCGACTGCGCGATCGCACAACCGCCGCCACTACCCGCCACGCACGAGGGCGACCAAAGTTCGCCATCAGCCAGCCGCGCCCCGTTTCGCCACGACGCGATGGCGCTTGGCTTGAGGTTCGATTCGAGAAACGACCAAGTCCGATACGACGACATGAATCGTTGGGGCGGCTGAACGGAGCGGGGAGGGGGCTGTGTTGGCTGGTGCGCCTGGACGGGAGGAAACGAGGGAGGCTGCGCGGTTCGTGTCAGGGGGCGTCGCGGGAAGAACCGGCAGAGGCTATCGCTGGTTCGATGTGTTTGAACATGATACGGGCAAGGTGGTGGTTTGCCCGGGCCGTGGTGTGCCATCGATCGAAAAACGCCGTTTGCTCGTCCCACGACGGCACGCTGAATGCTTGGTCGATCAGTATCAGATTTTCCGCCGACTCTCCGAATCCCTGCGATGGCAGAGACGCTCTGCCTTGCCGAACCATATCGTAAACCATCGAAAAGAATGCGGCCTGGCCGTCGTCGTCCTTCAATAAAGTGCGTTCTACCTCGCTAGGCATGCGTTTCGTAAACAAACACGGCTGCCAAAAAAACACACAACGGAAACGAAACGCGCGGGCGATGGCCGTGCCAATAGACACATTGGTCAGATACGTGCGCGCGATGTCCGCAGCGAATTGCTCTGGAGGGCACCGTTTGAAGTATTGCTTCACGCGTTGGCTGCTGGCTTGCCACCAGCGAGGTGCCAACAGTCTTGCCACAGGGCAGCGCCTCACATAGAGCGTGGTGGTTTGCCAAATCGTGGGGTCTTGTACGGCATCGAAGACCGAACCGATCATGAAGTCGCGCACTGGCACGGCGGGCCGAAGGTTCATGCCGGCCGCATTGATGTCGTTGATTCCATCGTAAAACACCGCAATCGCTGGAACGTTGCCATTCTGGCATTCGCGAATCAGGGCCACCAACTCCTGCGTTGAGTTGTAGCCCAGTTGACCGTAGTTTACGACCTGAGCGCGAACCTGAGAGGCCGCCAGTAGCTTGGCCAACTCCGAGGGAATGGTGGCGTCGTCGGGAACACCGCTACCCCACATGGTCGACCCACCGAAGCAAAACACTTTCAACGTTGGGCCACTGTCCGACGTATCCGGTGTCCAAGTGGCACGCAGGCCTTCGGGATCGACGCGGACAAACCGGCCATTGTAAGGCTTGTTTCGCCAATAGACCAGCGGCTCCCAACGAATCGCGGTCGAGTCGAAGGTGTCGTGCGTTGCGAGCATTTCAGAAGCAAGCTGATCGAACTGTTCTGTGGAGATGCTTCCGTTGTCGTTCGCCACACGCAGCGCATCTTTATTCTGCACCCAACTCGCAGGTGTTAATCGACGAATCGCGTTGTTCAACAAAATGAACAGCAGCAAGGCGATGCCGACAATGGCCCACGCGTCGCGCAGCATGGCGGCACATCGCGCCGCCGCTGAAAGAATGCGGCGCCTTGAGCTTTTCGCGGTCATGTTGCCCCCCTTATTTCTTCATTCACCGGCTGATTTCAGACGAAGCGTGCTTCGGCGCCGGTCGGTCTGGCCCGTTTCGAAAAAATGAATCCAAAGCACGTCGCAAAACCAACACCTTGGGAAACGATGCGCCGCACTCGCGGAGATTATGCGAACATTTTTTTTGGCGGCCGTTTAGCCGCCCGCGGTTGTTGTGCATTCGGGCGCAAGGT
>WGDQ01000472.1 GCA_015493185.1 Planctomycetaceae bacterium | reverse complement strand
TGCGTGGGCCGATCAGCCGCCGCACACACGACCGATTGATGTTTGGATCGACGTCGACACGGCAACCGGCTTCTCCGACGTCGACGACGGCCTGATGCTGATCCAATGTTTCCATTCGCCGGAACTGCGGATTCACGGCATCAGCGTGGTGTTTGGCAATACGACGCTCGAACGGGCCGTTCCTATCGCGCGCGACATCACAAAACGTTTCGGGCCGCCGGGCCTGGGCGTGTTTCCGGGGGCCGCCGGGCCCGATTCCTTGGGCGCCGATACGCCCGCCGTGCAGGCCCTGTTTGCCGCGCTACAAAAAACGCCGCTCACGATTCTGGCCGTTGGCCCGGTAACGAATGTTGCGACGCTGCTGAAGCGCCACCCAGAGGCGAGCCAACGCATCCGTCGTATTGTGATGGTGGCCGGCCGTCGGCCGGGGCAACGATTCGAAGGCGGAGAAAAACAACGATTGCCGCACCGCGACTTCAACTTCGAGAAGGATCCGGCAGCGATGCAGGTGATTCTCGACTGCTCGATTCCGCTGGTGTTCGCGCCGTGGGAAGTGTCGTCGCAGGTGTGGATCACGCGAGACGACCTCCGCTGGTTGCGCACAACGGGCGAGTCGGGCCGCTGGATTGCCAGCACGTCCGAGTATTGGATTTCGATGTGGGAAAAGCGCATCACGTCGCGCGGCTTCAATCCCTTCGACACGCTGGCTGCCGCGTGGCTTACCCATCCGCAATGGGTGCGCTCCATGCGTGTGCGGGCGTGGATCGAGCGCGGTCCTGACGACCGAGTTTTGCCAGGCCACAAAGGACCACCACCGACAAAACCGTATCTTCTGGTCGAGCCGTGCGACGACAACGACCGTGAGATACTGTATTGTTATGAGCCGAAGCCCGGACTGAAGCAGTTGATTCTGCGGCGGTTGGCCGGATGTGACGCATCCGATGCCGATACGGTTGCCCCGGCAGCATCCGACCTGCCGGACGAAAGCGACGCGCCGGCGGTGCCGCACGACCAGAGAGCGGCCGCTGAATCTGACGGCTAGTCGGGAGTGCCCGGCGCTTGTTGATAAAGCTGGCAGGCGTTCGTTAAAGAAACAACAACGGTCTCAAAGCCGAACCAGTGGTGGTCGGCCCTCCCTCGGTTTGAAGCCATGCAACAAGCCAAGCGAAGGGCGGTGGATAAAAATCGCGTGGGCCGCGTGGCGTTGGGGCTCGGGACCTGAGATGTGCGTTTGACGACGCGGACCGTCGCGGTCCGCCTTCGTGAAAAGAGCCGGGCGCGTTGCGCAGCGCCGTTTTTTTGTTGATTGAACGCGCCGGCCAGATGGTTTACCGTCTGCTTCTTCTGCAATTCCAATCGAATTCCACGCAAAGGTCACACCCGATGTCGCTGCCGATGTTCCCGTCCGATTTCGACCCCGATTTGTGGAACGAGCCTTTCGATCCCGCCTCGGCTGCCCGCGCGCAGCTCGAGGCTGTTGAAGCGCTTTGTCAGGCGGCCGGCGAATCGCTCGACCGGTGGACAGGTCGGCCGATGGGGGAATTGTTCGAGCAGGCACGGCTCGTCTACGGCGAAGATGCGCTGCCGCCCTTCTGGCGTATCTGGCAAGATTGGGCCACTCCCGGTCAGCAACAACCTATGGGCGATCTTTGAGGAGCGAGTCGATGCGATCCCTCGTGGCATGCCTTTCGAAAAAAGTTCTCGGTGCGGTCTGGCCGCGGCACGGTGTGGTTGGCGGTCGGACCGGCGCGGTGTCGCGCTGCGGTTGCGGTCTGCTCGTCGTGTTGGCCGTATCCGCGCCGCTGGCAACAAACCGTTCGGCCGTGGCTCAATCGCCCGGTTACGCTCGCGATCCGGTGGTTATCGAATACGACGTTGTGCCCGAGTGGCCGCAACGGCCCGAACATGTAAGTGCCGCGGGTTGGGTGTCGGGCATTGCCGTAGATGCTCACGATCAGGTGTGGCTTTTCAAGAAAGGCCCCGACCCGGTGCAGGTATATACGGTCGATGGGGCGTTTGTGAAAACGTGGGGTAAGGGACGTTTTGTCGACCCGCACCAATTGCGCATCGACCACGAAGGCAACGTTTGGCTGGCTGACTTCGGTCGTCATGTGGTCGAGAAATACTCGCCCGACGGCAAACTGCTCATGCGACTGGGCACGCCCGGCGAAGCGGGTGAAGACGCGGGCCATTTCAACCGGCCGACCGATATGGCCATCACGCCCGAGGGCGATATTTTTGTGACCGATGGTTACGGCAACCGCCGTGTGGTTCACTTCGATGCGCAGGGGCGATTCGTCAAGGCGTGGGGCCAGTACGGTTCGCAGCCCGGGCAGTTCATCTTGCCTCACGCGATCGCGCTCGACTCGGCCGGACGCCTGTATGTGGCCGATCGAAACAGCGGGCGCATTCAGGTGTTCGATCAGCAGGGACGCGTGCTCGACGTGTGGGACAACCTGATTATGCCTTGGGGTATTTCGATCAGCCACGACGACCAGATTTGGGTTTGCGGGTCATCGCCCCATTGGTGGTTCCGGCATGGCAAATACCCGGAATATAAAGACCAGATTTTCATGCGTTTCTCGCCTGACGGTCGGGCACGGCAACTGTGGGCCATTCCCTTGGGCAAGAGCAAAGAAACGCTGAAACCGGGCGAAGCGATCGGCATCCACTGCATTGCTCGCGATGCGATGGGCAATCTTTATGTGGGCGATATTTATGGCGAGCGGGCGCAGAAGTTCCGTCCTGTTTCCAAACGTCGCTGAGCCGCCCCCTTCCGCCACCGGCTCGAATAGGACCCGCGGCGGCCATGCCTTCTGCGCAAAGGCGCAAAAAAACGCCCCTCCCCGATCGAAGCTGATCGGGACGGGCCGTGTTTGGTTTCGGTCGGCCGTTTCTTCGATGGACCGTCTGGAGCGGAAACAGAACGAATCGACGGTGCGTGCCGTCGCTCCGCTTCTTTCTTTTGTGCCGCCGTTGTCTCGTTATCTTGATATCTCGACCACAGGGAGAGCGGCTCAACAACTCCATTGACGGGTTGGGTTCACGGGCCGGCGACAACGTAATGAAAGAACACACTCGCGACAGCCTGAGGCAACTCGCTGCGCGATCGGCCCCGAATTAATGCGGTGAACCGACAGCGGCGTTTAGCACCGCTCGGTTGCTACGGAAACATTCCGGCTATCAGCGGTCGAAAACCGTCGACTCAGCACCGTCTGGCGACTTCATATCCTCGAACTCGGATATGTTTGCGACCAACCGGTTCGGGCCGATCGATTTTGCCTCCCCCGTGGGTGGCGATGCCAATTCTCCACGCACCGTTAAGCAGGCCTGCTTATCAGGCCGTCTTTCGGCTACTGCACGCCACGCACGGCGCGATCGTGACCTTGGCACCGCACTTCGGGCAGCAGATGGTGGTCCGCAAATTGAAGAACTCGCCGGCGGGAATGCCCTGCACGCCCAGGCGTCGCACAGGCCCTTCAGTGGCCAAGTCGATCTGCTTCACTTCGTCGACTTCGAGTCCCACGGCTTCGGCAATCACGCGATAATCGGTGACTCCCATTTCCATGACGGCAATCGCCGCGGCCGTTTTGCGTGGCACCCGCACCTGGGCATCGTTGGGATGTCGCCAGGAACTGCCACGACGGCTGCGACGCCGGGTTGGTTTTGCATCAGCTTTCATGACGATGAATATGGATATGGCTGTGGTGGGTCAATCAATTCGCAACGCAACGGTTTGTTGCAGAGCGAAATACCTTTCGCATTGTGGCCCGGTCGTTGGTCAGGCCGCTCGCCCTCTTGGGGCGTTCGCAGGTGAAATCGTTTTCCTCAGGTTGGTCGGCCGGTTGGGGCTCTCCCGCGTTTGGTTTTTCTGGTCCGGTGGTTCTCGACGTTGCAAGGGCACGAGCGACGGCCGCGCACCATATGGCCACCACGCACACCGGCGCTGAGCCGACCACCTCCGTAACACTGCCTCGCTACAGCACGACTCGACCCATTGCATTTGTCGAATCGTCTTGCCGACAGATCGATTACTCACGACCCGAATGGTCGTTGGAGAAGTCGTCCGTCCGTAGAGACCGCATTGCACGAGGCGAAAAAAGAAACCTTTGAGGTTGGCTTTTATTCCGGCCCTGCGGCAACTGCCTCCCTGCGAGTGACAGGCACTTCAGGCGGGACTCTCACTGTTCCGAACCAACACCGCGCCCTCGGGGGGCGAGGAGAGGATTCCACTGTATTCTTTAAGACGCAGCTCAGGCCGCGATGGTTCAAGTTGTTCGCGGAAATTCCGATACGCACACGTATTTACAAACGCTGCGGCGGGCCGCCTGCCGAAAAGCTCGCGCTTGGGCGCCAAAGCTCTCGGACGAGCGGCCAGTCTTATTTTGCTTGTCCGGCGGGGCTCTGTTTGTCTGGGGGGCCGCGACGGCACACCGAGGCGTAAACCCCACGCAACCGCGTCCGCCTGCCGCACCGTGTGGCAGTCCGGCGTGGCAAAACCCCCGGCCGATTGCGGTTGGCTCGGAGATACTGCTGCGCGGCTCAGACCCGGTTTCAACGGCCGTCGGTTGGCCGCCTCTGACGGCCGAACAACGTTCCGCCCTCATTCTTCACGGGTTTTGCGAGTTTGCAACCCCGTAGTTTGAGCGAAATCTGATGGGCGCTGGCCCTTGCGAAATCCCCCAAACCCAAACGGCGTCGGAACATAGGTGCCTACCAGATCAACCTGGCTGCGGGGAGGAATTTGTTCTTCCATGCCCAATAGCCAGTAGCAGGCGTTTACCAACAGACGGCGCAACCCCTCGCTTTCCAGATCTTGGGCGGCCCCCATTGTGGTGGTGAACACCCGGCCGGGCGGTCCATCGCCGTATTGGTAGGTTTTGATCCAGGCGATGGGCATCATCGGGTCGTTCACCTTGCCCGTGGCTGCCGGCGCGTCGGGTCGCATGCCATCGAGCACCTGTCCGAGCACCAGCGGTTGGCTATCTCCGGGCAGCGGGAGCCGCACGCCGTATACGTCGGTTGGCCCCCAGATATCACCGTCGCCGATGCCGCGCAAAATCGGGTGGTCGCGCATCGCAGGCACCAGCAGGCCGCGAGTGCTTTGCTTGCCGTGCTTGCCGTGGTGTTTGATCCATGTTTCGCCAAGAATCTGGCGCCCGAATCCACCCGGCCACTCACGACTTTGCCAGCTCCAATTGGCGTACTTGCTGGTCTCGCGCAAGTTGAAGGCGTGCGTTGCCGTCCGCATGCCGAGAATCGGCCGACCCGAGGCGACGTAGTTCACGATGTGCTTCATCTGCTCGTCGGGCAGATCGCGAAACCGCGTGAACAGAATCATCAAGTGGGCTGTCGCCAGTTGTTCGAGCCCCGGAATGTTGTCGCGCCGATTGGGATCGATCTGACCGCTTTCCGGATCGATGGCGAATAAAACCGTGGTGTGAAATCCGTGATGCGTGGCCAGAATTTTCGCCAATTGCGGCAGTGCTTCTTCAGACCGATATTCTTCGTCGCCGCTGATGAGCACAATATGTTTTCCAACGCCCGGCCCGTGGTGCCCCTGAAAATCGACCCAAAGTTCAGCGCTCTTCGCAGCCGCAAGCGGCCATGCCAGCAGCAAGATCGCCCACGTCATGATCGAGCACGCCAGCGGCCTGACACGCCATTTTTCCCTGGTTTGCTTCTTCACCGAGCAGTGGAGTCGTTGTTGGTCGAGATTCATGGTTGCGGTTTTCTCCAAACGATCAGTTGGCTTGGTTGGCAAACGCGGACGACGGTGGTGCGGCCAGAGCGGATGGGTGCGGCGCCGGGCGAGGTTCGGTAATCTGCCCTCGCGGTATTGCAGGCAACAAACGAAACACCGAGGCCCGACGATTCTCGACCGCAAACTCCGGACGTTGCACGACATTGGAAAACATCGCTCTGTATGATACGCCCCGCGGACCGATGGGGTCGTCCACCGAATGAATGCAAATTTCGAATATGGCGTCCCTCTTTCTTTACGCCGGCCGTTCGATCAACGTTGGGCAGAGAGATACTCGATAAAAAGCCGTTCCATCGTCGTGTACTTCCACCCGTGCTTCACCACATTGTAAGGCGTGAAGTTCAACAATCGGACTAGCGGCGTGCCATGCTGGTCGATATCGACGATATTCAGGCAGGCCGGATCTTGTTCCATGTGGCCAAAGCCCTTCAGGTCCGAACCCAACGCCCAGGAAAGAATGGCCCGATTTGTGCCTCCATGAGCCACCACGAGCAAATGGCGCCAGTCGGGGTCGGCGCGAATTTGGTCCAGGCACTCTCTCACCCGTTGCACAAACGTTCCGAACGTCTCGCCACCCAGAAAACGCGTCTCGGGCGTCAGATCTCCGGCAAATGCCTTGGTGATGCCTTCGGGCAGCGGCAACTCGGCCAGCCGGTCCAAGGGGCCCGGCTCGATTTCGCGCAGTGCATCGAGTGTTTCGATATCCAGGCTGCGAGAGCCAATGACAATCGCGGTCGTTTCCTGACAACGGAGCAGGGGGCTGCTGATCACCCGATCCAGCGGCACGCTGGCCATCACTTCGGCCATCGCCTGGGCTTGCCGGCGCCCCTCTTCATTCAGCCCGACCTGCTCCACTCGCGAAGGCCGCCGGTTGCCGAAGTAGCTCACTTCACCATGTCGCATCAAATAGATCCGCCGCCGAGAAACATCGAGCGCCGCCTCGGTGTGCAAAGGGTTGGAAGATGTCATGCGTTGGGTATCTCGGGGGCAGAGGGCTGAGTTGCAAGGAGATCGACGCACGACGGCGCACGATCATCGTTTGCTACGTCATCGCTATGTCATCAAAACGCTTGAGGGCGGAAATCATGCCGTCGAATGGGCCTTGCACCGCGCATCCGCTTCAACAATTGTTCAACGAGCAATCAGTTTACCGGTCTGCGGCACGCATTCGCAAAGCACATTGGGCCGCTCTCGAATCAAGCGCACTGGCGGCAAAGTGCGGCAAAGTAAGATCTTGTTGCGAACGAGCCGCATCCCGAGCCGCTTTCCCGTGCCAGAAACCAATCGCCGCCCATCGCCGCACGCCTCGCACAGGTGGTTGTGGCCAACAGTAACGGCGAACCGCAGCACCGCAATGCGCCTGAGCAGGCGGCCATCTTTCCAGAAACGAGCCCGCAGGTCTTCCGCCTAGCGAATCTTTTTGCCGATTTCGTTGAGCATGTCCATTTGGAACTGTTGGATTTCCATGAAACGACGCATTTGCTGGTGTATAAGCTGATCGATTTTTTCATTGAGCAGTCGGACCTCCAGTTCCGACTTCAAATTCACTTGATAGTCGTTTTCGGCGCGGAGTCGATCGCGGTCTTCTTGACGGTTCTGGCTCATCATGATGATCGGCGCCTGCACGGCCGCTAGTAGCGAGAGCATCAGGTTCAACAGGATGAACGGGTACGGATCGAACGGTTGCCAGAAAAGGACCACCGAGTTCATCACGATCCAAGCCAGCATGAAGGCGGCAAACACAAAGATGAAACTCCAGCTACCGCCGAATTCGGCTACCTTGTCGGCCACGCGATCGCCGAAGCTGAGCGCCTCTTCATATTGTTCGTTCAGGTTCTCCGACAGCAGTTCGTTCTCGGCCAGACCTTTGGCCACCTCCTGTTCCAGTTCGTCCAACTCGCCCAATTCTTTTTCCATCATCTGCTGCACATATTGCGATCGGTAGCGGTTGAGGCAGTCGAAACAGATGTGGCCGTGCTCGTCCCAATCGGGGTGGTCTTTTTTGATCAGTAGCACGAGACTGTCACGCACCATCTTTGCCGGAAGCAATTGGTTGGCCGGCTTGCTGCGGTGACAGATTTGGCACGTGCCACGGTTGTTCCGGTGAGCAGCCATGGGGTTCTCCTGTGCTGGCAGCAACGTTTGTGGCGGACGCAGTCGCCAGGATATAGAATCCAACCTACACTGCCATGTCCGCGTCCGGCAGGTCGAACATCCATCGCCGTTCGTTGTTGTGCACTGCACTGTGCCATGCCATGCCGGGTACGGGTAGGTGTGCGAAACGATCAACAACCAGACGGAAGGTTCCGTAACCTATCCGATGCCAGTCGGCCACGCGGCCGATCGGCCGATGCACCACGGGGTTGTGCCCGAGTGCACCGGCTGCCGTGCCACAGGGGCAAGCTGTTTGCCCGAAAGGCAACTAAAGACGGGAAAAATGAAAAGAAGACGAACGTAGGCGCAAACACCAAGAGAAAGATTATGGCCAATAGCGGCGAGCAAATATTGCCCAAAAACCAAGTAAGGGGTTTGCCCATGGCGCGTGAATTCAAGCGGGGCTCGATCAACTGGCGTGGTTTGAGGTGGCTTCTCATCGTATCTGGGGCGTTGGTCGTTTTGCCGACGGCCAACGCTGACGAACCATCTGACAAAAGCGATGCAGCGCCGCCGGAAATCGAGTCGCAGGAAAACGTCGAATACGGCAAGGCCGGCGACGTCTCGCTCAAACTCGATCTTTATCGTCCGAAGCAACAAGAGCCAGATGCCCGGCGACCGGCGCTGGTGTTTATTCACGGTGGCGGCTGGCAAGGCGGACGCAAAGAAGACTTTGGCGGCCTGGCGGCCGACGCCGCGCGCCGGGGCTATGTCGCCGTGACGATCGACTACCGCCTGGCGCCGCAACACCACTTTCCCGCTGCCGTGGAAGATTGCAAATGCGCGGTCCGCTGGCTGCGGGCTCATGCCGACTCGCTGGGTGTCGATCCCGAGCGCATCGGCGCCATTGGCGGATCGGCCGGCGGACACCTGGTCATGATGCTGGGAACCATGAACAAGAAGGAAGATGGTCTCGAGGGCAACGGTGGTTGGCCCGAACAGCCAAGCAACGTGCAGGTGGTGGTCAGCTATGTGGGGCCTACCGATCTGCTGGCCGACTATCCGCCGATTTCGCAGCGAATCGTTGAGCGATTCATTGGCGGCGATCGCGATTCGATGCGAGATGCCTACCGTCGTGCCTCGCCCGTTACGTACGTCGATGCGAGCGATCCCCCCATGCTCTTGTTTCAGGGAACCAAAGACCCGCTTGTTCCCTTCGAGCAGGCATATCTCATGGCCTGCGCCTTGACGAAGGCCGGCGTGCCGGGACGCGTGGAGCTGATTCTCGGCGCAGGACACGGCTTCGCCCCGCCCGAAATGAAACGCACGATCGACGCCACGTTCGCTTTTCTCGATCGCTGGCGGCGTAGCAAGTGATGTCGAACACACACCGGCACGGAACACTCGGACCACCGCTCACCGCAGCGGGCTTCATGATGCTGGGCACTTCTTTGGTGTCGGTGGTCATGAGCGAAGTTTGCTTCGCATCGTGGCTACCTCGGTCGCGAGCGACCGTCGACCGACGATAGCGAACCGTGACGCATCGTATCTGCGCAGAGCGCGTTGCCGCACGGTCCGCGCGTGGAATGCCCCACGCTGCACGGCCACGGGGCGAACTGGT
>WGDQ01000471.1 GCA_015493185.1 Planctomycetaceae bacterium | reverse complement strand
TTTGCCCGTGGTGGACGATGGTGCGATTCAGGAGATTTTGGACGACGCGCGTTTGATTCTTTATACCGACCGGGAGATGCCACCGGCCTATCAGGATTGGAGCGGCGATCTTCAGGGGGTGCATTCGCCCAGCTACAACATTTCGGCCAACGACGCAGAGCCCTACGGCAATGGGAATCGCGAGTTTCCCTGGGGCGCTCCGGCCGGAACGCACCGGGCGCGGGGCGTCGAATCGTTTCGCTTTTTGTGGTTGCCGCTGGATGAGACGGGCAACGTGCGGCCGATCGTGTGGTTTCGCAAGCGGCTGAGCGATAGCGTGCGCAAAGGCTACGCGTGGCGTTTTCCGGTGGGGGCCGTAGTGGGCGAAGTGTTGATGTTGCGGGGGCCCGATGGCAAGCGTTACACGTTCGAAATGCGGGTACGGATTCGCGAATACGACAACTGGGCGGTCAATGTGTTCCGACCGTTTCCCACGGCCGACGATCTGGCACGGGCCATCCGACATCGCCGTCCGCAGTGGGCCGATTCGCCGTCGTTGGCCAGACTGGTGCGGCATTTGGAACAGCCGATCGAGTTGGTTTCTCATCGGTTGGAAGACCGGCATCCTGGCAAGCGTGTGTTCAGCCAATCGATGGGCGTGGACGAGCTGCCGGCGATTGATGACGATGCGCTGGTGATCGAACTGCTGACCGAGACGGTGTTCAAGTCGGCTTTGGGGGCGACGTGGCGCGATGGCACCAACGGCGTGTGGACGTGCGCCCCAACCACCAAGGCGGCGTTTCACATTGTGCCCGCCAACTACGACGCGGGTTTTTTGGAAGTGGATCGGGTAAGTTGCATGCGATGCCACAACACGGTGAATCAGCACGTGCGCCGCTTTGAACCGGGCCGCGATTGGTACGGGCGAATTCGTGGCTCGGACGGCATCTTTTCGTTTCACCCATTCGCGCCCGAGGTGATCAGCTACAACGGCTACGGAGGACCGGTGCGGCTACGGCGCGAACTGGTCGAAGCCGGCATTCTGGTGCGATACGACAAGCAAAAACATCCGCACGCGATTTATCACACCATCTCGTACCTGAAAGAGTGACGCGCCGGACAGGCGTGATGTGTCATGAAGGCGCGACCACGAAGGCGCATTGTGCGGCGAAAACGTGACGCGACGAGTCCCGGTGTGGGCCAAGATCCAAGATGCCGCGAGGCATGATGCCGGGCGCGCCGCGCGAAGGTCGTACAAGTCGTACAATAGGAAGCGAGTACGCGATGCTCGGCGTTTTCCGACGCCGTGCTGCACGCGCCGGCTAGGTCTGGAGGGCAAACGTCGGCCGGAAAAAAACCTGCGCCAAGTGGGGGGCGTTTTTCGCGTCGCTGGTGCGAGAGGCCGTGTCAGAGGGGCCTATGTGGCGTTTTCGCACGACTGCCGGCCGCCACAGCGCTTTGGACTGCCCGTGTGCTGGTATCGTCGCAGTTTTTTGGGCCCGTTTGTGGCCCCAGGCCGCTTTTTGGATCGGGTGGCTACATGCGGAAGTTAAACGTTGCGGCCAGATAGCGCCAAATGCGACGGCCTAGCGGCATGGAGCCAACGTGAATTTTCGCCTCGCCACGCAGCCCGATGCGCAGCAGGCCGTCGTCGTTGTCGAGCGGCACGCGGGCCTGGTACGAAGTGCTCATGGGGCGTTCGATGCCGGCGGCGTCGGTTTCTGTGGGTAGCTCGCCCCCGGCCTTGTTGGAGAGTTGCTCGGGGCTGGCCAGCAGTTCGACCTGCGCGATTTCCTCGATCTCTCCTTCCAACACGCGGCCCGGCAGTTCGTCGAGCATGATCTCGACCTTTTGGCCGCGGCGGACGAAGTCGATATCGGCTTGATCGATTACGAGTGTGGCCTTCATTTTCTTCGGATCGCCGATGTAGCAAACCGGAACGCTAGCCGTGAGCAGCGCGCCGAGGTTTTCCGGGTCGAGCGGCGTGCCGCTCCAAGTGGGCAGTTCGTCTTCGATCGTCGGGCGTTTGCGCACGCCGCGCGGGGGCATTACCACGCCGGCGGTGCGGGCCTTCAGCTCGAGCCGGGCCAGATCGGCCCGCTTTTCCTCGAGCTGTTCGGTTAGCGTGGCCAGCGATTTCTCGATGGCCGGAATTTGCGCGCTGGCCAACGGGTCTTGGAACGCTTGCCGGCGAAGGCTGGCCAAGCGGGTTTCTCTTTCTTTGCAGCGTCCCTCGAGCCGCGTGACGGTCAGCATCAGTTCAGTATCTTCCAGTCGGGCCAGCAGCTTGCCGGGTTCGACGCGCTGGCCGTATCGGACATAGGTTTCCACGAGCCGACCAGGCACGCTCACGTAGATTGTTTCCGCACCTCGGGGTTCGATTTCGAGCGTGGTCATCACGTGGTGTGGCAACGGAATATAGGCGATGGCCAGAACAACCAGTGACAACACGCCAATGGTCGCGAACAAACGGATCTTTTTCACTCGGTCCAGTCTCCCCGGAACAGAAAAATATTTGAACAACTGGTACAGCGGTTGGCCGATCATGGTGCTGAGCGCCATGACGGCGATCATCTGTCCTACGATTTTCAGGCCGTAAGGCTCGAAAACCTTGTTCAAAAAGAAGAGGATCGACAGCACGACGAACCACCGATAAAGCGTGGCCGCCACCGTGTAGAAGGCGAACAGGCCCTGGTTGCGTTGCGGGAGAAAGGGGTCGTCGGGTGATTCCAAACCGAGGCACAACCAGGCGAGCTTGCGGTAGAGAATCGAACTGGCCTTCTGCCGCAAATTCGGAATCTCGAGCAGGTCCGAAAGAATGTAGTAGCCGTCGTAACGAAGCAGCGGGTTGCCGTTGAAAATGATGGTGCTCACCGAACTGACGAACATCGTGCTCAGGCACAGGTAGTTCAGCAATCCTGGCTCGGAAAACCACCAGATGAACGTGCAAATCGAGGCAATCACGACCTCAACGTACATGCCGGCCGCGCCGATGGCGGCTCGGTGCCATTTGTTGGGCAGCATCCACGAATCCGACACGTTGCAATACAAACAAGGCGTGAGCACCAAGATCATGACGCCGATTTCGTGGCACTCGCCCCCGAAGTGCTTGCACGACAGGGCGTGCCCGAACTCGTGAAGGATTTTGGTCACACCCAAGGCGACGGCCAGCAAGATGGCATTTTTGACGCTGAAGAATTGATGAAAGCCAGGCAGCTTCGAGCGGAAAACGTCGAACTGCACGCTGACCAACAGCAGTGCCGAGACGGCCAGCAACACGCAAAGAATCAGCGCCGTGCGCGTAAAAAACCAGCGAACCCACGGATAGATGCGGTTGAGCAAACGATCGGGGTCGATGCCCTTGAACTGAATGGCCAGAATGTTGGTCAGTGCCGAGAGCAGTTCTTTGCGGCGCCGCTCGTCGCGCCGTTTTTTCAGTTGATGGCCCTGCCCGGGAACGTTGGCGATGACCAGGCCGCTTTGGTGCAGCGTGCCGATGAAGTGATGCAACTCGCCCAGCGTGATTTTCTGAGGCGGAAACTGCGCCTCGAACCGCTTCTTGATCTCGTCGAGGCTCGTTTTGCCGTCGAGCATTTCCAGGATGGCGAATTCCTCCTCCTGGAAACGGAAGTAGTTCAGCCCCACCGGTTCTTTGATCACCCAATACACTTGCCCCTGATAGGTTTGCTTGCGCGCCGTCAGGTCGGGCCGTTTGCGCAGAGCGACCGGGCGGGCTGAGCTGGAAACCAGACTGTCTGCAAGCGTTGCCATCGAGGTGTGTCAGCCGAAGTTTGGCCGGGTTTAAGAACCGTGGTGTTTAAGATGCGAAGTGTTGAACAACGGCGTTGTTTCTGATTCCCGATGCGCGATCGATTGCGCGATCGATGTTGTGATTCATGGTCGCTCCGGATCGCGGTTGGCGGCCTATCGCAGTGGCTTGCCGTGCCATGCGCGATCGAGAGACGCGCGGCGCGAATCGCACCACGGGCCAACAATCGTCCATTTCTTTTCAAACCCAACGACACCAAGGCGCCCGAGTGGCCAAACCGCGAGACGGCGGCGTGGTGCTCCGTGTCGCTTGGGCCGCATTAGCGACGCTTTGGCGCGAGGTTGTGGCGCCCGTGGTGGTGGGGCTCAGCGGCGGATGGGGGTCGATGTGTGGGGCCGGTTCTCGGCCGTCGAGCTGCGCAGGTCGATGTACATTGTGGTGGTCAGCCCCGGACGCAGGAGCCACTGCCCTGTGGCGTCTTGGCGGTTTTCCACTTCGGCCCAAACCTTGAAATCTCCCTTGGCATCGACCACCGGATGGGCGAACACGATCTTGCCCTCGAACGTGGCATCGCCGTGCGCCAAACGCACATTGACCCGAGCAGGGTGATTGACCACGTCGCCCGGATCGAACTCCGAGGCCTTCAAGAAGCCTTCTACGCGAAGCCGATTCATGCGCACCAGGTGAAACACAGGTTCGCCCGGGCTGACCCACTCGCCCACATGATGAAAGACCTCGACCACCATGCCGTCGATGGGGGCCTTGATCCGGCGCCGTTCGATGCCCGCGGCCGAGGCCTCGAGCTCGGCCAGCCGGGCGGCGGCCGTGAGCTTGGCGACTTCATGGTCCATGCGGGCCTTTTCGATTTCGGAGCGGGCCCGATCCCAATCGAACCAGCGACGACGCACTTCGGCCAACGACAGCGCACCACGGGCCTTTTTGTTGGCGTCGAGCGCCTGCTCGTATTCAGCCTGCAACACCTGTGCGGCCTTGATGGCAACCTCGATGTCCACCTCGCTATCAGCCTGTAGCTTGGCCACATCGTATTGCGCCTTGGCCACCTTTTGTTGCATCTGCGCCATCGTGTCGTCGACGAGTCCTAGCAGTGTGCCCGCCTCGACTTGCAGCCCCTCGCGAGCTTCCAGGGCGACGAGTCGGCCTTCTTCCTCGGCCGGCACCCGCACTTCTTCGATTAGTGTGACCAGGCAACCGCTGATTTCCTTGGTCGTGGGCCGCTCGGGTGCGGCGGCGGGCAGCAATGTTGCGGCCAGTAGCAATGCAGCCGTCATGATGGAACCCTCCGTCGATAAATTTGGGCAGTTGGCACCGCGTACAGCGCAGCCATCCGATGTGGAGTTGCCGTATTTGCAAGGAGCGCCGCGCTGATGTTCATCTTGTCAACGGGTGCTTCGTGTATTGGATCGCGTATTGGATTTTGAAGAAACACGAACCGCTTATCTGGTGGGCCGATGTGGTTTTGGATGCCTCGGGTACGTGGCATTGGTTTGTTCGGATAACGCCGACATGCCGAACTGCCGGCGGCGGTACTGTATGAGGGCTTTGTAGCAGCTAGAAGAAGCGGAACAAAACATTGGTTTGTACCCACTCCAACAGGTCGTGGAAAAGCACGTAGCCCAGCGGACGGCGTCCGCAGTAAACATTGGCAATGGCCGTGGCACCGGGCCGCAGGTGCTCGGGAAGTTCGTCCTGGCGGATGGCAACGCGAATGCGAACGGTGTTGCCTTTCTCGTCTTTCACCTCGGCGGCATAGTGTACCTCTTCGATTTTGCCGCTGCGTCGATCATCGGGCTCGGTGGCCAGGATGTATTCGACGGGCAGGTCTTCACCCAGTGAGCGTTGTGCTTCGGCGATGTGCCCGACCCGTTTTTCGGGCATTTCGACTTCGAGCTCCCAGCCTTTTTCCGGATCGGCCACGCGGAGCAATATCTGCCCGCGCTGAACCGGCCGGTTTTTCAGGGTTTCTTTCACTTCCCACGTGATCACACGTCCGGAAATGGGCGAGCGGACGAGCAATTCTTCCTTCTGCCGCCGGTAAAGCTCGATTTGCTTAATCAGATTGTCGCGGCGTTGTTGGGCCTGCAAGAGCTCGCCCTGCAAGCGATTCATCTCGATTTGCTCGGCGCGGTTGCCACGCGAGACGTCCAGCAGCGTGCGCTGCGTAGCGGCAATTTGCTCATTCGTTGTTTCCAG
>WGDQ01000470.1 GCA_015493185.1 Planctomycetaceae bacterium | reverse complement strand
GTTCGCCCGCCGGCCGGGCGTCTTCGAACACGATCCATGTTCCCACGGGCACTGCCCGCGACGAAGGCTGCTCAGCAGGCGTCCACAGCACGTGGTGAAACCAGGTATCGGGATTTGAAACGCTCGACGTGCCCAGGGCCTTCGCTGGTGTGTCGATCGGGTCGCGCGGTCGGCGATCACGGTGGGAAGGGCCGTAATCGACCGCCGAGTCGTCGATGCGTTCCGCCACCTGTTTCGTAGTGGCCGTGGGCTTTGGTTCCGCCTCGGGACCGCGGCCCTGCTCCGGTTGCTCGGAGGACGTGTGTTCAGTTTGGCCGACTTGTCGGGCCGGCGCCGCTGAGCGTTGCAGATCGAGCCAGTAACGTCGGTGCTCGAACGGATAGGCGGGAAGCGTGGTCCGGCGACGCCGGTAGGGGCGATCAAATGCCTCCCAGTCGATATCCGCCCCCAAGCAATATAGGGTGGCCAGACTCGATACGAGCGCTGGCCATACGTCGCCCGTGGCCGTTGTCGAGGCGAGCCACACTCGATTCGTGTCGCCGTACAGCCGCCGCCCGATCGTCGAAAGCGCCCGCCCCGGTCCTACCTCGAGCATCACCTGCCGGCTGCTCGCAGAATCATTTGAACCGTCAGGGCCGCTGTTGGGTGTACTTCCAATCAGCGCAGCCAAGCAGTCGGCGAAACGGACGGGCCGCCGTGTGTGCTCGCGCCAGTAAGCCGCATCAGGAATTTCACCCTCGGCGAAGTAGCGCCCCCAAAGATTCGAAAGCATCGGCACACGGGGTGCGCGATAAACGGCCTGTTGCGCCAGTCGCTCGAACGTGCTGAGCACGGGTTCGACCAGTGGCGAATGAAAGGCGATCGATACGTTGAGCGGTTGTGTGACAACGCCACGCTGCCGGAGCGAATCGGCCAATTGCTTCAGTGCCGGCATAGGCCCAGAAACAACAACGTGCTGCGGGCCGTTGATCACGGCAACCTCGAGCGGCAAACGCAGCGAGTCGAGCACCTCGCGTATCCTCGTCTCGCCGGCCAGCACGGCCAGCATGCCCCCACCCTGAGGCAAGCGGCTCATCAGTTGCGAACGCTGCCACACCAATCGAATCGCCGTTTCCAGGTCGAACACTTCTGCGACACACGCGGCTACGTATTCGCCCAGGCTGTGCCCCAACACCACAGAGGGTTCGATTCCCCAACTTCGCCACAAACGATCCAGCGCGTAGTCGTAGGCAAAAATCGCCGGTGCCGCGCAATGCCGGCGGTGTACTTCGTGTGCGTCGACCGCACCGGTCAGAATGTCATGCAGTGGGAAGGGCAGCTCGCCTCTTAAGATCGCGTCGCACGCGTCGACAGCGCCACGGAACACCGGCTCGTTTTCCAACAGCGCGCCAGCAACTCCGACGAACGGCGGTCCGTGGCCCGGGTAGAGGAAAGCAGCCTCCTGAATGTCGCTGCCGTGGCCTCGCACGGCCTGCCACTTTCGTTCGTCGGCCGGCGACCGTCGAATAGCCGGCAGGCTATCGGCCCTAATCGGCATGTTCGTCAAACGGCCTGTATTTTGTTCGGCCTCGAACAACGTTTCGTCGTTTAGCACCGCATCCAGGGCGTGCCGGAAGCCGCCCGCATCGTGGGCCGTGATTGCCAGGCGATGTGGCCAATGCCGCCGTCCCGTGTTGCTCGTAAAACAGATGTCGGCCACATTGCCTCGCACGTCGCGTCGGTGCAAAGCGGTCCGATCCTTTTGCTGACGATCGGTTCGGCAGGCCGCCGTCTGTCGGGTCGTGCCGTGCTGCCGATCGAGACGTTGCGTCTCGTCGTGGCATGCGGCGGTGGCCGTTTGCGGTGAAGCGTGCGCCGCGTGGCTCGGTTGCTCCGAACCGAAAAGCTGATCGCGATAACGTTGGGCCAGGGCGCGCAGTGCGGTCGGGCTGCGGGCGGAA
Source organism: Planctomycetaceae bacterium (assembly GCA_015493185.1). Taxonomy (GTDB): domain Bacteria; phylum Planctomycetota; class Planctomycetia; order Pirellulales; family JAEUIK01; genus WGDQ01. The sequence goes on along the minus strand of WGDQ01000470.1, from coordinate 1,393 downwards.
ATCGTCAGCACGTGTTCGGGCCGCTCCGGCAGGTTGGCCGAAACATCGTCGCGGAGGCGTGGTGCCTCTTCAACCACGGCATGCGCGTTGGTGCCACCGAAGCCGAATGCGCTGACCCCGGCCCGACGCGGCGCACCGCTTGGGCGCTTCCATGGTCGTAACCGATCGACGACGTAAAACGGCGAGCGTTCGAAACGCACGTGGTCGTTCGGCTGCTCGAGATTCAGCGACGGGGGAAGCTTGCCGTGTTTGAGAGCGAGCACCACTTTCAGCAGCCCAGCCATTCCCGAAGCCGGTTCGAGATGGCCAATGTTGCTCTTGACCGAACCAATGCCGATCTTCTGCGTAGCACGGGCGCCAAACACCTCATTCAGCGCGGCCAGTTCGATCGGATCGCCGAGTTGCGTGCCGGTGCCGTGCGCTTCGATGTAGGAAATGGTTTCCGCCGCCACTTGGGCTTGCTGGAGTGCCGCACGAATCACTTCGGTTTGCGCCTGACGGCTAGGAGCCGTGAGGCCGTTGGTGTGGCCGTCCTGGTTGACGGCGGTTCCGCGCACGACGGCGTGGATTTCATCGCCGTCGCGCAGCGCATCTGAAAGCCGGCGGAGCAGAACAACGCCCACGCCCTCGCCCCGCACGTAACCGTCGGCCCGTCGGTCGAACACTTTGGCCCGACCATCGGCGGCCAGCATGCCGGCGTCGGCGAAGTCAGCCCATAGCTCTGGCGAAATCAGACAGTGAACGCCAGCAACGAGGGCCTGCTGACATTCACCACGTTGCATGCTGGCGATCGCCATGTGCAGCGCGACGAGCGAGCTAGAACAGGCGGTGTCGATTGCCAGGCTCGGACCGCGCAGGTTGAGCACGTACGAGATACGGTTTGCCAGGATCGACAGAAAATTGCCCGTTGCCGCGTAAGCGTCGATTTTGTCACGCTGCGAGAAAACGTGACGCAAATACTCCTGAAGGCTGGCCCCGACAAATACTCCCGTGGCAGTGCCGTTGAGCTTTTTGCCGCCGTAGCCGGCCGTTTCGATCGCTTCCCAACAGGTTTCGAGCAGCAAGCGCTGCTGCGGATCCATGCGCAACGCCTCGTGAGGTGAAATGCCAAACAATGCCGCATCGAATCCATCAATGCAGTCGAGGAAACCACCACGGCAGTCGGCCAGCGAGAATGGCTGCTGACCGTCGGCCAGAAAGGCTTTGTCAGCCGGTGTGTATCGACCCGGTGGCGGCTCCCCAATCGCATGTCTGCCAGCCAGCAGATTGCACCAGAAATCTTCCAGCGTTGCGGCGCCGGGAAAGCGTCCTGCCATCGCAACCACAGCCACCGGAAAACCCTCGGGCTGAGAGGCCATGCCTCGTTGCGACCTTCGCAAACCCGCCTGAAGAT
>WGDQ01000469.1 GCA_015493185.1 Planctomycetaceae bacterium | reverse complement strand
CACGACAAACACGATTTTCACGGCCAGCGAGAACGCGATATTCTGCCGAATGATCGCTAGTGTGCGACGTGAGTGTTCGATGAGCCAGGGCAGCTTCGCGAGATCGTCAGCCATGAGCGCGATATCGGCGGTTTCGATCGCTGCGTCGCTACCAGCCGCTCCCATGGCAATGCCCACGGAGGCACGCCCCAAAGCGGGCGCGTCGTTTACTCCGTCTCCGACCATTGCTACGTGGCCGTATTTCTGGACCAACGACTCGACAGCTTCCACTTTGTCCTCGGGCAGAATTTCAGCATAAACCTCGTCGATGCCCGCCTGTTGCGCAATGGCTTGAGCCGTTCCCCGATTGTCACCGGTAAGCATGACGAGATGCTCAATTCCATCGGCGCGAAGGCGCCTCAACGCGTCGGCTGCTTCCGGTCGCAAGGTATCAGCGAGCGTAATGAACCCGCAAACGTGACTATCGTTGCCAACAACCACGACGGTACGGCCGGCCTGTTGCATGGAGTTGAGCTGCCGGTGGATTTCGGGAGTTTCCTGGTTTCGCTCTTCCAAGTAACGATGAGATCCGAGCCAATACACCTTACCATTCACTCGTCCTCTGGCGCCCTTGCCCGGCAAAATTTCGAACTGTTCGGCCTGCGGAATGGTAACTGCCCGCTCTTTGGCGGCACGCACGATCGCGCGTGCCAAGGGATGATTGCTGTGCGATTCCAGGGCGGCAACGCGCTCAAGCAGCTCCGTTTCATCGTGACCACTCAACGGCACGATATCGACTACAGATGGTTCGCCCGCCGTAAGCGTGCCGGTTTTGTCCATAGCGATGGCTCGCAGTCTGGCAGGCGCTTCCAAGTAAACGCCCCCTTTGATCAACACACCGTTTCGGGCGGCAGCCGCCAGTCCGGCAACGATGCTAACCGGTGTGGAAATCACTAGAGCGCACGGGCACGCAATTACCAGAAGCACCAGCGATCGATACAGCCAGTCGAACCAATCGCCTCCCAGCACAAGCGGGGGAACGACCAGCACGAGCGCTGCCAGCACCATTACCGTGGGCGTGTATACCCGCGCGAATTTCTCGACCCATTTTTCCGAAGGAGCTCGCCGCGATTGCGCTTCGCCAACCAGTCGGATGATATGGGCGAGTGTCGTGTCGCTTGCCGGCTTGGTGCACTCAACTTCAAGCACGCCCTCGCCATTGATCGTACCGGCGAAGACCTCGGCCCCCGGACCTTTGGGCACAGGCACGCTCTCGCCTGTGATCGGTGACTGGTCCACGTCGCTGCGGCCCCGCACTACTTTGCCGTCAAGCGGTATTTTTTCTCCAGGCCGGACGATGAAAATGCTGCCCACGGCAACCTCGTCCGGCGATACTTCTTTTTCTTGGCCCTGCTGATCACGAATTCGAGCCGTAGGCGGGGCCAAGCTCATCAGGGCCGCAACAGCTCGGCGGGCGCGTCCTACGCTCCACGATTCGAGCAGAAGCGAAAGCGAAAACAGGAATGCTACCGTTGCAGCCTCGAACCATTCGCCAATTGCGGCCGCGCCGGCCACGGCAATGGTCATGAGCAAGTTCATATCTGGCCGTAAACCGACCGCCGCACGCCATGCCTTGGGAAAAACGTGCCAAAGCCCCGCACCAATACCAAGCGCGTAAAAAGCAACGGCCGCTGGCGGCGCTCCTTCGGCCACACCCATGCCTTCTGAGCCGAGCGCTTTCAAAACGCCGCCGGCACTCCACGCGTGCGTGGCAAAACCCGCCAGTTCCAACAACCCACTGGCAACCGTCAAAACCGTGCGCCCATGTCGGTCCCAGAAACCCGACTCGGTGGGCTGGTCTTCCCACAGTTCGGCTCGCATGCCTGTTCGGGCAACGGCTTCAATAATATCACGAGGCGAAACCGAACCAGGCTCGGCATGCACGATCAACTTGCCGTTGAGAATATCGAACGCCAGCTGATCCTCGTTTCCAACCAAGGGAGCCAGCACGCGCTTGAGCGTGGCAACCTCCTCGGCACAATCCATGCCATGAATTCTGAACACCAGCGGTTGGCGATTTGGGTTCATGCCCCTGTTGCTCGCGACAGAAGCCCGGCGATCTGAGAGGAGAAAGTCGTCGTCCGCTTTTAGCAATGTGCCCTGGAAGCTTTACTCGGATGCACTTGGAAGGTGCATAAGCGTGTAATACGCCTCGGCGTGAAGTAGCGGCATCGCGTCGGCCGACCGCACACCGTCCGCGTGCAGCTCGTGAACATGGCCCCGTTGAAGGCCATTGATCTTTAACCGAACCGACTTGCGATCGGGGCCAACCGTGACCGAGGCGATCGTCGGAGTCGTGTGGTCGACTTCCGGGCTCCCATAGCTCGATTGATAGATATAGGTGTAAGTGGTCATTTTATACGAGCTTGTATCACCGGCTGTCTTAGGATCGACAGGTCGGGTAAAAGTGAGCTCGAAGCCATCGGGCAGGGCACGCATCTCATGGATTTCGAATGGCACTTTTCCGGTCCAATCGAGTCGCTCGATCGCGAACGGCAACGTGCCTCGCGATCCCCAGCCCCGATTCGTGCTTCCGACGAACAGGGCCCCGTCGGGTGTCATCTCCAGCGGTACGGTACCCGATCCGATACCGGCACGAAACGGGAAACAGGCTCCCTGATAGTGCCCGTCGACTTTCTCCAAAAAACATCGCATCACAGTACTGAATGTCTGATCGCCAACAAAGAGCTGACCGGCGAATGGGCCGAACTTTCCGCCAGACTTGTCACAAGCGATACCACTGGCCGATTGCCCCATTTTGGCATATGGGAAGAGAATCGCGGGCGGCTCGTACTGCGGGATCTTGTCGGCCTCGACGATAAAGCGGCTTCCCGATTTCGGTTTTTGAGGTGGATCGCCCATAACCGGCCCTGCAACGTCGTACCACTTCAGGCTCGCGGGATGCCCCATAAACTTGCCCGGAACAAGCTGCTTCAAAGCACACGTGCCATTCCAGGGCCCCTGGTTGTCTGTATAGAAGACATCGCCCGCCAGATTGAAACCAATGCCCCCAGGCGAACGAATACCGCTGCACGTTGGAATCAACTTTCCTTCGGGCGTGATGCGCACACACCAGCCGCGATACGTACACCCGCTGGTAAACGAACCTGTCAGGCAGAGCACAACCCAAAGGTTGCCTTGCCGATCGAATTTCGATCCGAACGCATACTCGTGGTAGTCGCCAGAAAT
>WGDQ01000468.1 GCA_015493185.1 Planctomycetaceae bacterium | reverse complement strand
CGGCACAGCACGGCACACTACGCCACGGCGTGGGACGACTCGGCGCGGCACGATACGGCGCGCGGTACGACACGGCGCGCGGGGCGTTCGGCGCGTGAAGGCGCCCCAAGCTATTGAGACCGGTGCCCCCTCTGGAGTAAACAGCGCAACAGGCGGTTGCGCGATTCGCCGTGCACGTGGCGGGCCGGGTGTGCGTTTGGGCCTTTTCGGGCGTCGCTCGCACGTGGGCGGACTTCCGCCAGGCTGCACGCGGCCGGGGAGGATCGCGGCTGGCACGCATGCGACGTGTGGTTTACGTGGTTTGTGCTGGAAGGTGTTTGTTGGCACCGGCACACATTGGTTTGTTGCCGCCGGAATGAGTTGATTGTTGGTTGGCCTGAACGGGCCGGAGTTGGTGGCAACGCAAGATGGGAGCATAGGACCGTCATGGCCGAGCAGTGGCTTTCGCAGCGGACGCTCACGTTCGATAGCTCGGGCATCCGCAAGGTGTTCGATCTGGCCGAGCGGATGGAGCGTCCGATCAATCTTTCGATCGGGCAGCCCGACTTCGACGTGCCCGAGGACGCGAAGCGTGCGGCCATCGACGCGATTCAGCAGGGCAAAAACGGTTACAGCGTGACGCAAGGCATTGCTCCGCTGCGCGAGCGATTGCAGGCCGAGGTGGCTCAGCGATATGGGCATGCCGACCGTGGCGTGTTGATTACCAGCGGCACCAGCGGAGGGCTGGTGTTGGCGATGCTGGCACTGATCGACCCGGGCGACGAGGTGATTGTTTTCGATCCGTACTTCGTGATGTATCCGCCGTTGGTGTCGATGGTGGGTGGCAACGTGGTGCTGGTGGATACGTATCCCGACTTTCGCTTGCCGGTGGACCGTGTGGAGGAGGCGATCACGCCGCGCACGAAGGCCATTTTGCTGAACAGCCCGGCCAATCCGACTGGGGTGGTGGCGAGCGAAGCGGAGATTCGCGCGATTGCCCAATTGGCGGCCGAGCGGAACATTGTGCTGGTGAGCGACGAGATTTATCGCCTGTACTGCTACGACGAGCCGTTTTTTTCGCCCGCCGAGGTGAACCAGCAAACGCTGGTGCTCGAGGGATTCAGCAAAACGCACGGCATGACCGGTTGGCGCGTGGGCGTGGCCCACGGACCGACGGCGCTTATCGAGGCGATGACGCGCTTGCAGCAGTTTACGTTCGTGTGCGCACCGCATCCGTTGCAGTGGGGCGCGCTGGCGGCCGTAGACATCGACATGGAAGCCACTCGGACAACGTACCGCCGCAAACGCGATCGGGTTTTGGAGGCGCTGGGCGAGCGGTTCGAAATCGCCTCGCCGGGCGGGGCGTTTTACATGTTTCCCAAAGCACCGTGGGGCAATGGGCGCGAGTTTGTCGATGCGGCGTTGGCCAACGAACTGCTGATCATACCGGGCAACGTGTTCAGCCGCCGCGATACGCACTTCCGACTTTCGTATGCCGCCGACGACGAAACGTTGGAACGCGGCATCGAGATGCTGTTGCGCTTGGCCCAGCAAGGCGGACCGAGGCGGTGAGGTCGTGAGGTCGTGAGCGGCGCGGTGCGTGAGCGGCGCGAGAAGCGATTAGAGCGGATCGAGACGGCGCCCGAGACGGATGAGCAACCGTTCGAGCACGGTGCGGCCGTCGAGCTGACTTTGGCCCTTGAGATCGAGATCGGCCTCGAGCAGCCAGCGCAGCAGCTTGGAAGCCCGGGCACGGCCCAAGCGGCGCAATTGGGCTTCGCTTTTTTTCAGCACGAAGGGACGCACACCGGCCTGACTGAGCGCGTCGCGAACAGTGATGCGGCGGTTGCGGGCTTTGTGGTATTGCAACAGGGCCAGCGCGGCGGCCAGCCGGCGCAGGTTCGACGCGATTTGGGCCAACAGCGCGATGGGGTTTTCGCCGGCCCGCAGCAGGCGATCGAGTTGTGCGAGGGCCTCGTCGACGCGTCCGTCCATGGCGGCATCGAGCATATCCCAGGCCGTTCGCGCGCGACCGCCCGCCACCAGGCTTTCGGCCAATGCCAGGTCGATGGGGCCTTGCGTGCCGGCGGCGGTGGCCAGTTTGGCTAGTTCCTGGTCGAGCACGCCGGGCTCGGGGCCGACGACCTCGAGCAAGAATTCGGCGGCCTCGTCGGTCATTTTGCACTGGTGGTGCTGTTTGGCGCGGGTGGTGAGCCAACGGCGCAGTTTGGCCGGGGGCGGGGCCGAACAGTCGATCGTCAGACCGTGCTGGGCCACCTGCTTAGCCAGTCGCGTGTTTTTGGGCCAACTGCGGACTTCTAGGAGCAACACACCGGTAGAGCGGGGGCGTTGGACGTATTTTTCGAGCGGTTCGCGATAGCGGGAAACGAAATCGTCGGCATCGCGAACGACCACCAACCGCGAGCCACCGGCAGCAAACAGCGAAGCCGTGGAAACAGCATCGAGCACGTCGCGCAGCTCGGCGGTGCGTCCTTCGAAAACGTCTTCGGAAAAATCGTCGTCGGCACCCAGCACGCTGCAACGTAATGCGTCGTACACCAGGCGTTTGAGATAGGGCTCGTCGCCGGTCGACACGCAAACCGGCGCAGCCTTCGCGGGGCGTTTCGAGAGATAGTCGAGTGCGTGCAAGTCGGCTGCCATGACGATGATTGTTTGCGGGACCGATTCAGACGGATAGGTGACACGCAGGCCCAACAACGGCGGACCCATCGAGTTTGGTAAGCCAACGCGGGTGGCGAACGGATAAAACCGCTCAGCGCGAGAACGCCCCCCTGCCCTGCTCGCAACGGACCATCGCGAGTCGGCAGAGCTGCCCGTGCCGCCGCGAAATTGCGTAAGCAGGCGGACCTCGCGCGGTATGAGGTCGTGCCGCGAGATGGCGTCAGCCTTTGGGGTGCGCGTGCGCTACCCCGGCTAGTATGACATTGCCGAGGGTAAATGAAAGTGCGTCGGCCGGCGCGGTGCGTGGCGTTGGTTTCTTTTCCAGCCGCTCGATAGCGTGCCGCTGCGCGAGCGATGGTCTATCTGGCCGATAACGGGCCGGATCGAGCGGCCTCGGCTGCCGGGCTGGGCTGCACGCTGCGAATGCGTGCCGGATGCTGGACCGCCCGGAGCACAACCGGTTGCCGGCGCTGGTCGACGCCGATGTTGCCCGCCGCATCGCGGGCTTCGATGCGCAGGTAGATTTGTTGCGATAGCCGAGCGGGAATGGACCAGACGTACGAACCGGTGTTGGGCAATCGGTCGGCCAACAATTGCCAAGGACCCTCGGGCGCGGCGCTGTAAAACAGCGAAATGGGTTCGGCGGCGAGCATCTGATCGCTGGCCTGCCAGTGGATGAGCAGCTTGCCCGACCGCTGTGCGACGCCCTGCCGGACTTCCGTCAGCCGCACAAGCGGGGCAGTGATGTCGACGCCGACCCATAGCTCGGGCGGCGTGTTTGCCGGAGGCGGTGCGGCCGCTGAAGCGCGCGCATCGGGCGTTGCGGTTCGCAACAGCAGCCCGTAAAGCCCTTCGTCGAGTGTGATTGTCATGGGGCTTTGCCCGTCGGCGTCGGTGCCATAGCGGACCCAGTGCTCGCCGCCATCGGTGGTGACCCACAATTCGACCACGGCGGCCCCCTGAGACGACGCGGCGACCGGAACATAGTCGACGTCGATTCGCCTACTGCCCACCATGCGGGGTCGTTCGCCGGGCCGCAGCAGGTGCAATGGGAAGCCGGGCGAAGCGATGGCCGGCGGGGCTACCGAATCAACCGGACGGTAGCGGTCGGCGATTTCTCCGTGATAGGGCGTTGGGGCTGGCGTGGCCGGCGATGCCGATACGGCTGAACGCGATGGAGCGGCCTGTTCGGCCAACGAGCCGTTGGAGCCGACGGCGGGCCGATCGCCGATCGACTCGGGCG
>WGDQ01000467.1 GCA_015493185.1 Planctomycetaceae bacterium | reverse complement strand
TGCCCGACCTGCATGCCTGGAACAGGCGACGTGATCGCGCATTGAGAGAGCCCGCCCAGCAGGCCTGAAAAACCGCACGTGGCCGCAGTGGGTGCATAGCTGCTGAAACACCGTGCCCCAACACCCCGTTGCGCAGGTATTGCAATGTGCGATGATGTTCGATGAACGGCAACTTGGAGTGTGTCCGCCGGTGTTTGCGTCTGAGGGGGCGCATTGCCGGGACGTGGACACACGCCGTGGTCGTGGGCGCAGCGACGACTGAACAAGCCAAGAGGAGATGCATCGATGCCTAGAGTGAAACATGTGGTGTTGCTCCGCTTCAAGCCGGTGGCAGACGAACGAATTGCCGAGGTGATGGCCGATCTGGCAGCCTTGAAAGACAAAATTCCCGGGCTGCTGGACTTCTCGGGCGGTCGCAACACGAGCTTGGAAGGCTTGAGCAAAGGATACACGCACGGCTTCGTGATGACGTTTCAGGATGAGGCGAGCCGCGACGCTTACCTGCCGCATCCGGAGCACGAGAAGGTGAAAGAAAAGGTCTTCGCGTTGCTCGACGGCGGACTGGACGGCGTGCATGTGATGGATTGGAACGAATCCTGACTGCACGTGGTGCGGCGAAATTGGAACGACGTGCGTGGGGCGTGGAGGCCACGTGCCGAAAGGCGTGACGACCACTGCGTGGCCACAGTATGCGATTGGTGCTGCCGGCGGACGGCGGTAGCCGTTGGTACAGTCTGTGGCTGCTGAACCGCAGGTGTTTTCGGAATGACTGTTCTATCCGTCACAGTCGCTCCCGCATGGCAGACATCGCCTGTGACGTGAGCTAGATTCTTCTGAGTCGGCAAGTGGGCGATGCTTGCCGCGGCAACCAAGCCCTGCCAAACGGTGTGCTCAACTTGTTCTCTACACCCTTGAGAGTTTTGTCCGCTGGGAGGTGGGTGCGCCGGGTCGATGGCCGACGGCGTGGTCGTGACCTGCGTGCTGTGATGGCACTATTGGGAACCGTCGCCTGGCTGTCGATCTTGCTGCCAGCCCACGCGCAAGAGTTTCAGATTGCCCGGCAACATAGTGCGTGGGGTCGGTTTCCCGTCGGGTCGTGGCAGCGCGTTCGCATCACGACACAGACGCTCGATGCGGACGGCAAGGTGGAAACGGTTGCGAAGACCGATCGGAAGTCGACGCTGACCGCCATCGATGCGTCGGGCTTTACGTTGAGAATCGAGGCCACGGTCGAGGTGGCTGGTCGGGAGTTCGAAGCCCCGGTGCAGACGGTGCGTTATGGGTTCAGCGGCGAACCGATCTCATCGGATGCCGATGAAAAAATAACGCTGATCGAGCCTTCGACGGTAACTATCGAAGGGCTGGACGTCGCCTGTCGCGTGGGGCAACTTCAACGCCATACGGACGAAGGCGAAGTAACGACACGGCTGTTCTATTCCGACTCGATGCCACCATACATCTTGCGCCGCGAAACCAAGATTGTTGAGCCGAGTAGCGGAAAGCAGGTTGTTCAAGAAGCATCGGCCACGCTTTTCGTCGGCATGCCGCTTCGCGTGAAGCAGGAAATTCACACGGCCGCGGTGCAGACCGTGGTTCGCAGCGACATCAAGGGGATTGTGACCCGCACGCTGCGATGGCTTTCGTCGGCTGTTCCTGGTGAGCTGGTGTCTGCCTCGACGAAGGAGCTGGACAGCCAGGGGCGCGTGCTGCGTCGCTCCTTGGTCGAGCTGGTCGACTACCACGTTGCCCCCTGACGTGTGCCGTGCGTTGGCAACCGACAGCAAGGGGCGACCAGTCTGCTGAACAGCCTTGCCACGGCCTACCGGGGTGAAACAGGGGCGCCCTGTGTCGACAAACTCTTTTGTTTGATGGCTGGCCACTTCGCGCACTCTTTCAGCTTTCTTGGCTCGTGGCAGTCGAATGCTGGGTGACATGCGGGGCGGCGGGCACAACGCACCGCAATCGTCGCAAGCCGGGCTCGCGCCGTGGGCCGGGCCGTGCGGGCGATCCGTCGGGCAGTGGGTGTTGGCAACGTCTCGACGGGCTGGCAACCGTTTGCAGGCGCAGGAAGCCGAGGCCTTTGATCGACCACAGGCGATTTACCCGGATTGCCGCGGTTTGACCCAATTGTCAATTTCCCCCTGGCCCCGCATAATGCGGGATCATCTTCAGCCCCGGGAGGAAGCCGATGATCTCGCTCGACCATTTGGACCATGGAATCACGTTCGACGACGTGTTGCTCGTGCCTCGCTACAGCGAAGTGGTGCCGCACGAGGTCGACGTCCGCACACGCCTGACCAAGCGTATCCAGTTGAATATTCCGATTCTCAGCTCGCCGATGGACACGGTGACCGAGAGCGATATGGCCATCGCCCTGGCCCAGGCAGGCGGTTTGGGCGTGATCCATAAAAACATGACCATCCAACGTCAGACCGAAGAGGTCGATAAGGTCAAGCGGAGCGCGAACGGCATTATTTTCGACCCGGTGACGCTGCCCCCCGATGCCACGGTGCGACAAGCCCGGGAGTTGATGGATCAGAAGAACATCTCGGGCATTCCCATCACCGGCCCCGAGGGCCGATTGGAGGGCATTCTGACGCGTCGCGACC
>WGDQ01000466.1 GCA_015493185.1 Planctomycetaceae bacterium | reverse complement strand
GTGACCGGCGAAAGCCAGGAGATCCGCCCCCAATCTCGGTGCAAGGGGCGTGTGGTCTCGGTGACGGCCGAGTACGCGTTTGTCGATCTGGGAGTTCGCCAGCAAGGCGTTGTGCCGCTGCGGCAGTTCAAGCAGCCACCCGACATCGGCGCGGCGGTCGACGTCGTTGTAGTGAGCTTCGATGCCGAAGATGGCCTTTACCAACTCACCTTGCCCGGCGCCGCGGCCGACGTCGGCGATTGGTCGCAGGTGGCCGAGGGCATGGTGGTTGAAGCACGCGTTACAGGAACCAACAAGGGAGGGCTCGAATGCCAGGTCCACAGTCTCCGAGGGTTCATCCCTGCCAGCCAGGTCGCACTCTACCGTGTCGAGAATCTCGAACAGTTTGTAGGCCAGCAGCTTCCCTGTGTTGTGCTCGAAGTGAACCCACGCAGGCGAAAGCTTGTGCTCAGCCACCGCGCCGTGCTCGAACGCGAGAAAGAAGAGGCGCGTAAACGCCTACTCGAAGAACTGGAGCCCGGCCAGGTGCGCGAAGGCGTGGTTCGCAATATCCGCGACTTCGGCGCATTTATCGACCTGGGCGGTGTCGACGGTTTGCTGCACGTAAGCCAGATGAGCTGGTCGCGTGTTAAACATCCCAAAGATGTGCTCGAGGTTGGCCAGAAAATTCAGGTCAAGGTGCTCAAGATCGATCCGGAAACCCACAAGATCAGCCTCGGGCTGAAAGACCTGATCGCCAATCCCTGGAGCGATGCGGCCGAGAAATACGCCCCCAAAACCGTCGTGGAAGGCAAGGTGACCAAGATCACCGATTTCGGTGCCTTCGTCGAACTCGAACCCGGCGTGGAGGGAATGATTCACATTTCCGAACTGGCCCATCGCCGTGTGGGCACGGTTCGCGAGGTGCTGAGCGAAGGACAAGAGGTACGCGCTCAGGTGTTATCGGTCGACCCGCAGAAGCGGCGGATCGCGCTATCGCTCAAAGCCCTCGAGGCCAAGCCCGAAGAGCCGCAAAAACCGCAGCCCAAGGCGCCTCCGAAAAAACGCCGCCACGATCCTTCGCTCAAAGGAGGAGTTGGCGGTGCCACGGGCGGCGAAAAATTCGGCCTGAAATGGTAGCGGCGCCGCCTCTTGCGGCACAACGAATCTCACGGGCCGAAACGCACGCTGAATGGTTCGGGCCGCGACATTTTCTGCTTGCCCTGTGCCTCTGGTTGCCCGAGCGCTCGTCGTCGCCGCATCGCGCTCAGCTCCGAGGGGCACGGACCGTTTGCCTTGTTGCCTCGGCCCCGAGCCATCGAGAACCAACCAAAAGGCGACTAGCTGCTATTGCCTCGCGCCATCGGTGCGACGCACGCGCGGCCGGGCTAAATGTGAAGGTGCCGCCGTTCGACGACGTATTCGGCCTTGATGCCGGTGCGCTGGAACAACCGCTCGTGTAGTTGGTCCTCGTCGGTTTCGAACACGATGCGATCGGGCGATACTTCCGTGTATTGCTTGATGCGATCGCGCAACGTCTTCTCGACCTGCTCTTGCGATGCCTCGGGCTCGATCGCCACATGAACCGTCATCATGTCGCGGGAATACGGGTCGTTGGGGTCTTCATTCTCCAACACAATCTGAAACTGCCGCACGCCCGGCGCGTCGCGTACGGCCTCGACCAGATCGGTCAGGTCGACACGCGTCCCCTTGATTTTGGTGAAGTCTTTCACGGCCCGGCAGATGGGCGGAAACACGAGCGGAAACGTGTAGCCGCATTTCTCGCAGCGCTGCCAGCGCATGCCGCCTTTAACCAAATCGCCCGTCCAGTAGCGCAGCAGCACCGTGCCACGCCAATCGATGTGCGAAAAAACGAGCACTCCCGGTTCGCCTTCGGGCACGGGCTGCTTGGTTTCAGGGTCGAGCAATTCCCAAAAATAATAACGGGGGTTCATGTGAATGCCGCTCTGCTCGGCGCATTCGACAAAGGCCCATTTCATCTCGGTCATGCCGAGCGACTGCAAGATGTGGAATCGCGGATCGACTCCCAGCTCCAGCGCCAGCGAACGAATGTACTCTCGCAGCGGCTCGCTCAGCGGTTCGGCGCCCACCAGCACGCGTTTCCATTGATCGAGCGGGCCGATCACCCCCTGCGATTTCAATTCCAGCGCGCGGCGGAGCCAATGCACCAGATACGACGGCACGGCCGTCATCGTCGAAAAGCCGCCCTGAGCGAAAATCTCGACCTGCCGATCGGTGGGAATCACGTGACCGCCGAATGTTTCGAACGTTGATGTGCCGGCCGCGGTTTTGGCCAACACCGGCGTGAAAAAGGCCAGGTGCGGCGCGCCGGGAAACACGTTCATCGTGCGATCGGTCCAGTCGTAGTAGGCCTCGTTCGGGTCGCGCACCTTGGGCACGATCAATAGCGAAGCCAGCGCCGGCAAAACGCGCGTCAGATCGTAGTGCGTGTAGGTTGCCGGTGTCGGATTGCCCGTCGTGCCGGTCGATACGTGGAAGTGGATCGGCAACCATTCCATCAACGCCCGACGTCGCACACGCTCTCGAAACGTTGGTCGCCGTACCAGATGCGAATACTCGCGAGGCCGGTTCACGCCCGCCTGCCACACGTATTTGAGAATTTGCCGGGCCCCCAACGGCGAACTATCGAAGCCCTCGGGCGGTGGGTTATCTGCCACGGCCGGTCGAAGGATGAATGCCAGGGGGTCCGAGCGCAGTTCGTCCTTGGTCGTCACCGGCAACTTGTGTAGATCGGCCTCGGAAACGAGATTCGTCAGGTCGATACTCGCTTCCCGAAACTTGCGACGATAATACGGGTGGTAGGGCGCCACGTAGCGCCGCAAGAAACGAAACAACCGGCGAAGGCTCTTACGCCGCTGCGACTCGGGATCCAGATCGTAGAAGTTCACGGCCGGAGCAGCTCGATTCTTTTCGCAGGAGGAATAGGTTGCCAGACGACGAAAGTGCGCGACTGCCCAGGCGGCCACGGGCCGTCCAGCCGCCAAAACACCGCTTGTCTCGCGCCGCTTGTCTCACGCCGCAGTCGCACGGTCGCAGCGCGAATGCCGCGCCGGTCGTCCG
>WGDQ01000465.1 GCA_015493185.1 Planctomycetaceae bacterium | reverse complement strand
TGCGACCACCCCGTAGTCCACGCGGCTGACGTAGCCCAGCATCGCGTGTCGGCGGCGCCGGTTGGAAAACGATTCGATGAACGGCACGATGCTTCGGCGGGCCGCCTCGCGCATCGGGACGTCTTGCCAGTACACGAGTTCGACTTTCAGCGTGCGATAGAAACCTTAAAAAACAGCAATCTTCTTTTACTGTGGAGGACTCGACATCGACCCACGATAATCCAGGATGGACCCCATCTGCGGTCAACAGCATCACAGCAAACACTCCGGACAAGAACAGATATTGCATTTCGTCCCTCATGAAACGACAGCCCGACGTTCCCCTTGGACTCGATATGAGGTTCGCAGAAGTGTTCCTAGGATGACCGCCAAGCCGAGGTACACGAAGCTGGCCAGCGCGCCGAGTTTGAGCGAGGCCTGCCCGCCCGCGGCATCGGCGACGAACAACGCCACTGTGAAACCCATCGCGCCGAGCAGCCCGACCAAGGGTACGTCGCGCCAAGCAAGCTGCTCTCCGGTTTCCACGCTGGTCGGGAGAGAGGCCGTGCCGCGAGCCAGTTTCAGGCATAGAAAGCCCAGCACCGTCATCGCCGTGATGCCCAGTGTCTTGCCGATGCCTAGGCCTAGAAGAACGGCTGTGGAGTTTTGATCCCAAGCCCCCGTGCCCCACCAGGCAACGCCGGCGTTGGCCAAGCCGAAGAAAAACAAGCCCACGTCCACGAACGGTTTATGTGAGTGCTCGAAGCGATTGAGCGCGTCCAGCTTGTCGTCGTGGCCGTTGGCGAACAGTCCTTTGTCGTGATCGTGCATCGGGATGAAGGGAACGACGAAGACCAATGCCAAAGCCGCATGCAAGCCGGCCACGTGCAGACCGAACCAGCAAATCGCGCCGGGGAGAATGAACGCCTGCCAGGTGCCGAGTAGCGGAATCCGCTTCCCGCCTCGGTTGCACGCAAAAGCCAACGCCATGCCCAGGGCGATCAGCAGTAGGCCGACGAAATTGAATTCTCGTTGCGGATAGAAAATGGCGATGATTCCCATGCCAATGAAATCGTCGGCCACCGCCAGCGCCAACAGGAACGTGACAGCGGGATGCTTCGTTCCCCAAATCACTCGCGCGCCCAGCCAGGCGAAGGCAATGTCGGTGGCACACGGCACGGCCCACGCGCCGGCCAGCTCGCGCGTGCAGAACATGCGATACACGAGCGCCGGCCCGATCACACCGCCCAGGCACGCCATCATCGGCAAAAACCCGCGCATGCCGTGCAATGCGCCGTCGCGCTTCAGCGTCGCCTCGGTCAGCTCCTTGGCCGCGATGCCGAAGAAGAAGGTCATCAACACTTCGTTGGCCAGAAAGTGCAGCGTGATTTCCACATGGATCCACGGGACGGTCCACAGCACATCGCCCATCGTGGCGTGATAAGCATCCGGCTCGCCGTGAATCCACATCTGAGCGACGATGGCACCGGCCAGCAGGAAGATGCTGAACTGCTGCAATTCCAGAAATGCCGGCTTCAACTCGCCGTCCTTCCTGACCAGATACCGCCGGCGCGTGAACAACCAGATAAGGATTCCCTGAAATGTGAACAGACCGATCAGCCACCAAATCGGCCCATGGGTGGAATCCGCACTTTCGCTCGCCATCGCGACCGCCGGGACGAGGAGAGTCAGTGCGATAGGAATGTAATATCGTGTGGCCATGTGGACTCTCTTTTTGAACAGGAGGAAACGAAGTCGGTGGACAGTCTCCGTTTCCCCGGCTTGCTCCCGTTCCCGTCACTTGCCGAACAAAACCAAGCGCTGCCACGCGCGGCGCTGTTGGGAAGTTTGTCGCATGGTTCCGGTGGCCGGACCGAAGCGCGCGGCCTGCGACGGGAGTCGCGCCAAAACGGTGTCAAAATATTCCAGCAGCCGCGTGCCGTTGAGCATTCGCTGGTCGCGGTTGGATACGGGCGTGAGGAACTCCACACGCGGGTGCTCGTCGGTGTTCAGCCGAGGTGAATCGCTCAGCGTCCAGTCGCCTTGATAGTTGTTCGAGAACCGCTCGACGGTCCGCACGTTTTCGTCGGACGATTGGGCCGCGCGCCGCAATGCGGCGAGCCGTGCCGCGAGCTGGCCGGAGTCAATTTCGAGCGGGGCGTCGCTGCCGACCAAAGCGATCACCGGTTTGGCCGCATCCATCTCTCCCCACCAGATCGTCGTCACCGGAAACACGCTGGCGAAACTGTCAGCGATCAACTCGAACTCACGCGCGCCCACCTGGTAAAGCGGCAGCCATTGGCAGAACAGGCCGTCGGGCTTCAGCCGCCGGCGGGCCACACGGTAATGTTCGACTGTGTACAGGTAGCCAGTTTCACTTTCCCAGGGCACGAACAAATCGGAGATGATGACGTCGAAGCGGCGGTCGGTGGCCAGCAGGTAGTGCCGGGCGTCGTCCACTCGGATTTCGACCTTTTCATGATCGACGACGCCGTAGTTGTGTTCCGCCAGCAGCCGGGCCGCTTTGACCACTTCGGGGATCAGTTCGACCGCCACGATGTGTTCCACCTCGCGGTGTGGAACCGCACCGCCCGCGGTCAGACCCGTTCCCAGCCCCATGAACAAGATCTCCCGCGGCTGCGGGTGCAGCAACAGTGGGATATGCGCCTGGCGGTATTCGCGGGCGTTGCCGCCGGTGCGGCCGAATCGGTAGTGCAAGTTTTGACGTACTCGGTATGATCCGGTTTTCTCGTGCCGCACCACGTCGATCCAGCCGTAGGGTGAATTCCAACGCCGCACGAGTTTTTCTCCACCCTGCATGCGAGCGTCGTTCGGCTCGATGGGGCTGCGCAGCGCGACCAGCGCCAGACCCCCGAAGACCACTGCCCCGCCGCACGCCCAAATCGGACGCCCGCTGCGCAGGAGCAAGGCAAGCCCAACGGCAAGAAACAACGCGCCCAACAGCACGAAAGACTGCCACAAACCGATCCAAGGCAGCAGCAGAAAGCTTGCGGCCAGCGCCCCGGCCGCCGCCGCGATCGTGTTGGCTGCCGTCAACCGGCCAACGACGCTTCCCGCGCCGTCGCCGCGCCCCGCCGCTTTCCACGCCAGCGGCAGCAACATCCCCAACAGTGTGATCGGCGGAGCTACGACAAGAAGAACGAGCACGAATGCGCCGCTCAAATATTGCGAGAACGACTGACCATAGGAGAAGTAATCGAGGTCGGTCAGCCCAACGAAAACGAGCACGGACAACACCGTAGCCAGTGCGCCGGTACCGCTCGCCCAACCGGCAAGACCGACGAGGCGATAGCGACGTTGGAGCCGCGCAGCCAGCGCGGCGCCAAGCGCGAGCGAGCCCAGAAAAACGGCCACCACCGCGCCGAACGTGTACGTGCTGTTGTGAAACACCAGCGAGAACATCCGCGTGTAGAGCACTTCGAGAGCCAACGTGCCGAAGCCGGAGAGGGCAGCGAGGAGGAATGGCGGAGAGCTGAGCGCGGAGAGCAGAGAGCCAGAGTGCGGTGCGGTTTCTTCCCTCTTGTTCTCCGCGCTCCGCTTTCTGCGCTCCGCTCCCACAAGTAATGCGGCGATCGCGCACGCAGCAGAAACGCCGGCGGCGACGTAGCTGCTGGTGCGGACTCCAACGAGCACCAGCAGAAAAAATGTAGCGGACAACACGCCGACCAATGCGCCGGCCGTGTTCAATGCGTAAGCCAGCGAGACGCGAGCCGCATTGGTCGAGTCGGCGATGTCGCGACTTCTTTGCAGCGCGAGAAACTCGGCGATCATGGGCAGCGTTGCGCCCAGGGCGGTCGTCGCCGGCAAAAGCAACAAAAAGGCGAAGACAACTCTGACCGCCGTTTGCCAGGCGAACGACGGGCTGCTCAACCATGAGGCGATCTCAGGTACTTCGGACCAACTGAGCAGGAGCGGAATCAAACACGCCCAAACGGCGACGACCAATTCGGCAACGCCGTAGCCCAACAGCGGAGGCACGCGCGACGCCCACCGCGCCCCGATGACGTAGCCAACCGCCATGCCCGCGAAATAGCTGGCCAGCACCACTGCCGCCGCGTGGACGGTATGACCAAACAACAGCCCAATCTGCCGCGACCACGAAATTTCGTAAACCAGCGCCGCCGCGCCCGACAGGAAGAAGATGAAGTAGCAGAGAGCGGAGCGCGGAGAGCAGAAAGCCGAAGACCTTTCCGGCTCTGGACTCTGGACTCTGGACTCTGGACTTTCTGCACTCTCGGCCGCCTTCGGCTCGTTGCTTGCAATGCTCACCCTTCGACTCCGTTCGACCCGCAGGTCCGTGCAACGCTATTTCGCCCTTGTTTTCTTGCGGCTTGACGACGAGCCCCTGTTTCCACGCAGTTGGCGCAGTCGGGCTTCGCCTTGCGCGATGATCGCGCGAGCCGCGGAGGCCACATTCTGCGCCTTGCGCAAATCTTGTCGATCCCCTAGTGAACCGAGCCCGGCCGCCTGGGCCTGCCGATGTCCTTCTCGGTCGCTCTTCCTCGCATCCGCCAATTCTTGCGTAGCCGCAACCCAATCCGAGTCGGCTCGGAACAGCTTTTGTCGTATTTGTTCGGCGCGGCGCGCCGCCATTTTCATTCTATCTCGTGCGAGTTGGTAACCGGTGTCGGCGTCGAGGCGCTTGCGTTGTTCAGGCGACAATTTCGCCAGGTCGGACAGTCGGACGGCGTCGCCCGATTTTTGATGATCGTCCGGCAATCGGAGCACGCGGTGAATCGCGCGATGCACGTCGTCCTTGGCTTGTGCCACGGCCTTTTCCGCCCGTGCCAGGTCGGAATCCGAAGGTTGCTCGGCTCGGATTTCCGCCTCGATTTCGTGGAGCGTTTTGGTCGCCTGCTGAACGTCAACATGGGCGCTCTCGATTTCTTCGCGGATTCCGGAGAGCTTCGACAACGCCTGGTTGACCTCGGCTTGGGACATCGCAGCCTTCGATTCCGCGGCGGCCAGCACCTGCCGCGCGGCCGCGACCTGCCGTTCGATGCTCTTGATCATCTGCTGTTTCCGGGCCTTGGCCGC
>WGDQ01000464.1 GCA_015493185.1 Planctomycetaceae bacterium | reverse complement strand
GCTCCTCGGTAAACCGCGTCACATAGTGCAGACTGCTGGCCGGTCCGCTGAAACCCACAACGTGCTTGTCCAGCTCCATCTTCTGCCCGATCACGCGGCCCGCCTCGATATCGAACCGCACGTCGCCCGCGTTCTCCCGCTGAACCAACTGGGCCTCGACCGCTTTGTCGGTGATGGGGGTGAGAACCTGCGTTTCGACGCCGATCGTGGCAATGCCGTGCCGCACCGACTTGAGCGTGAACACCTGACGCGTGCGAATCTTCTTGTGTTGCCCGTCGCGCAGTGTGATGTCGATCTCGTAGGGCAGCTTCCATTGCTGCCCCACGGCCACGGGCTTTTCCGGAAAAGGCACGGTCAGTTGGTTCTGGTGCGCATCGTTGCCCGGCCGCGGGCGTTTGTCTTTGCGCTCGATCACATTGCCCCGCGCGTCCAACTTCACGATCGACAGCGGCACGCCCACGGTTTTCGCCACATCTTCAAAACCCACCGGCGGCACCTTGTCGGTGCGGCTGTTGTAGCGAACCTCTTTGCGGCCCGTCAGACGCTGCCGCATATCGAGATTCTCCACCGAGTACTCGATCGTAAAAGGGCCGCCCGGCTCGGCGCCGATCACGCGCCAAACCTTCACCGATTCGCTGATCGTCTCGGCCGTTTGCGTGGTGCCCGAGATCGTGGTCTTCACGTTGGCCCGATGCACCACTTTCCAGCGAATCGTCTCACCGGGATGAAACTGGTATCGCAACGTATACCGCTCAGAGGTGCCGTCGCTCGGCGACGACGATTCATCGCCACGGCCTGTTTGCGGGCAAAAGGCCACTGCCAGGAAGCCGGCCATCATTGCCAACCGTCGCCATTGCCATGTTCGCGTCATGGGTCAACTCGCCTCCGTTCGAGTCGTGAATCAGGTGGGGCCCAGACCAAAATGGTCGGAAATCTCTTTGCGGGTCCCAGCTTTCCGCGGTGTTTCGTGCGTCGGCCGCCGTGCGTTTGCCTCGACTATTCGAACGCCCGGAAGAAGGCCCCCGTTGCCCGTTGGAAGCCTGGATGCCGTGCGTTCGAGCGGGCCGCATCTGCCGACGGAAAATCGGTCGTACGCGATCGCCCGCGGCCGTCGTTTTCCTTCGTGATCGGCGTCCACCTCGTCGCTGCAAAACCGTCGCCTACAGCGGCGCCTGCCGGTTCGTGGCATGCACGCGCGCCTTGCGCCGTTGGTGCTTATCCGCGAGCGGCATCCCAGCGGCCGCCCCAGCCGAGTTTCTCACGCAGCGTGCGGTAATAGCTATGGCCCGGAACCACCACCCGTTTGAAGCGGGCCGTCGACCGATACACGCGCACGCGATCGCCGGGTGCCAGAACGCGCATCACACGACCATCAACCACCGCGCTGGTGCCTTCCAACGGTTTGTCGACCACCATCTCATACATACGTTGGGCCGAGTCGACCACGGGACGATTGGTCAGCGTATGGGGGCTGATCGGCGAAATGACGAATGCTTGCAACTCATGGGCAAGGATCGGCCCGCCGGCTGAAAGGCTGTGTGCCGTCGACCCGACCGGTGTGCTGATGATCAGGCCGTCGCAACTATAGGTAGTTACCAATTCGGCGTCAATGTAAAGATCGATGTCCACAATGCGAAACGGCGGACCGGCGCGCACCACCACCTCGTTCAGCCCAAGCTGGTGTTCGATCTCCTCGCCCTGGCGAATCAGCCCGCACTCGTACATCAGGTGCTCCGCCACGCGATAGCTGCCGCTGCAAACCTTGGGCAGCACCTCGGCCAGCTCTTCCGGGGCAACATCTGCCAGAAAACCGAGTTTGCCCATATTCACGCCAAGCACGGGCAGTTGGCGGTAGCCCATTTGATGAACCGATCGCAAAATCGACCCGTCGCCTCCCAGCACCAGCGCCAAGTCGGCCTCGACCGATTCCAGGTCGGCCTGAAAACCCAAATCCCACACCACGACGTCGGCGTAGCGCTCGATTGTGGGGCGCAGCGATGCGGCGCGCTCCGCGATGGCGGCATGATGGCCTGCCCCCAGCACAACGACCCGGGGACGCGTTTCACCAGACGACGAATCGGCAGGTTGCGGCACGGTCAGGGGCAGCCGAGAAGAGTGAAGATGGAAGCCACGCGGAACGTTGCTACGTCAACTCACGCGTCGGCGCGAACCAGAAACCGTCAGCCCTTGCCGCTCGGCCTGTTCGCGGGCCGCGCGTGCAATGCCCTGGGCATCGAGGTTCAGGTCGGCCAGCAGTTCGTTGCGATCGCCATGTTCAACGAAGTGATCGGGCACGCCAAGTCGCCGCAGGTGCCGCACGTCGAGCCCCGCGTCTGCCGCGGCCTCGACCACCGCGCTGCCAAATCCTCCGGCCAGCGCCGCCTCTTCCACGGTGAGCACCACCGAGCAGCTTTCCAGGGCCTTGAAGATCAACTCGCGATCCAACGGTTTGACGAACCGCGCGTTGATCACCCCCACGTCGAAACCCTCGGCCCGCAGCGTCTCGGCCGCTCGCAGGCAGTTGCCCAGCATCGCGCCGCAAGCGATCAGCATGATGTCGTCGCCCCACTGCATCACTTCGCCGCGTCCCAGTTCCAGCGGCGCGACCGTCCGCTCGTGCCTTTCGGCTGCCGCCTTGGGGTAACGGATCGATACGGGCCCATCCTGCCCCAGGGCAAACGGCAGCATGGCTTGCAGGTCTTGCTCGTCGCCCGGCGCCATCACCACAAAGTTGGGCAACAACCTCAGGTAGCCGAAGTCGAACACGCCATGATGCGTCGGTCCGTCGGGGCCCGTCAGTCCGGCCCGATCGAGCATGAACACCACCGGCAGGTTTTGCAGGGCCACTTCCTGGAACAACTGATCGAAGCTGCGCTGCAAGAAGGTGCTGTAAATGTCCACGATCGGTCGCAGGCCGGCCTTGGCCTGTCCGGCGGCGAATGCCACGGCGTGCGATTCGCAAATGCCCGTGTCGAAAAATCGCTCGGGAAACGTCTCGCGCACCTTCTCCAGTTTATTTCCCTGGCACATGGCGGCCGTCATCACGGTCACTCGGGCATCAGCTTGCATTTGCTCCAGAATGGCCTCGCTCGCCGCATGCGTATACGCGCGGCTCGAGCTCGTTTTGATCGACACCACGTTGTCGTCTTCGCGCTCGAAAGGGGCAGGCGTGTGGAAAAACACCGGATCTTCGGCCGCCGGCTTGAAGCCATGTCCCTTTTCCGTAATCACGTGCAGCAGCACCGGCTCTTCCAGGTCTTTGACCAGGCGCAGATATTTCTGCAACTGCCCGATGTTGTGGCCATCCACCGGTCCGATGTAGCGCAGCCCCAGCTCTTCGAACAACATGCCGCCGTGCAGACCCGCCTTGATCGAGTCTTTGGCCTGAAGCAGAAACTTCTCAACCGATTCGCCGCCCGGCACCGCGTCGAGCAGCCGCACCACTTCGCTTTTCAGCCCCATGTAAAAGGGGCTCATGCGCAGCCGATCGAGATAATCGGCCAACCCTCCCACGCGCGGGCAGATCGACATTTCGTTATCGTTGAGAATGACGATCAGCTTCTTTTTCAGCCCGCCGGTGTTGTTCAGCGCTTCCCACACAATGCCCGAGGGAAACGCCCCGTCGCCAATCACCGCCACGGCATGCCGCTGTTCGTCGCCACGCAGCAGATCATCGCCCGACTTCAACCCCAGCACGCACGATACGCTACAGCCGGCATGGCCTGTCATAAACAAATCGTAGGGGCTCTCGTTCGGGTTCGGATAACCCATCAGGCCGCCCTTGGTGCGCATCGTGCTGAACTCGTGGTAGCGGCCCGTGATCATCTTGTGCGGATAAATCTGATGCCCCGTATCCCACACCAGCCGGTCGCGCAGGAAGTCGAACGTCGTGTGCAGTGCCAGGCACAATTCCACCACGCCCAGGTTCGAGGCGAAATGGGCCGTGCGCGTGCTCACCAAATTGCAAAGCGCCTCGCGCATCTCGTCGGCCAACTGATTCAGCTCGTCGGCCGAAAGGCGTTTGAGATCCGAAGGCGATTCGATCGTCGACAACAGCTTATCCATCAGCGGTCTCTTTCCAGCACGTAGTGGGCCAGTGCCTTAAGGCGTTCGGCCGCGGGGGCCAGCGGCGCCAGTTGTTCGCATGCTTCGGCCGTCAGCGCTGTGGCCTCTTGCAGGCTGGCTTCCACGCCAAGCAGGCCAGGAAATGTGAGTTTGCCGCGATCGGCGTCCTTACCCACGCGTTTGCCCAACGCCTGCTCTTCGCCACGCACGTCGAGCAAGTCGTCGGTAATCTGAAACACCATGCCCAACCGCCGCCCATAGGCCGCAAGGGCCAAGCGCCGCGCGTCGTCGGCCCCCGCGCACAAGGCACCCAGCTCGAGCGATGCGCAAAGCAGCGCGCCGGTCTTTCGGGCGTGAATCGCTTCCAGCAGCTTTAGCCGATCGTCCGACTCGCCCGGCTGCAAATCGTCGGCCTGTCCGGCTACAAGCCGCGTTGGTCCGGCGGCTTCGGCCAGTGTGGCCACGCAGCGGGCCGCTGTTTGCGCCGGCTCGATGTCGCGGGCCAATATCTCGAAGGCCCGGGCCAACAACGCGTCGCCGGCCAATATGGCCATCGCCTCGCCATACACCTTGTGGCACGTTGGCCGGCCTCGTCGCAAGTCGTCGTCGTCCATGGCCGGCAAGTCGTCGTGGATCAACGAATACGTGTGAACCAGCTCCACGGCACAAGCGGCCGGCATTGCCCGTGCCAGATCGCCCCCGCAGGCTTCACACGCCATCAGCACCAGAACCGGACGCAACCGTTTGGCCGGCGCCAGCACGCTGTGGCGCATGGCCTCAGCCAGCAACTGCGGACAATCGGGACCGAGCTCCAAGTATGCCGACAACGCCGCATCGATCTGGCGCCGGGCCTCGGCGAAGTATTGTTCGAGCGTTTCTGCGGTTTGAATCATGCGGCTCGCTGCTCGTGCCCCTACGGTGCCCCACAACAACGGGGGATGACCAACGGCTCCATTCTAGAAGAGGGCCCCTCTGTCGTCTACTTGATCCTCGCCGGAGCGGCGCTTGCCCGAGGCATGGCTTCGCCGGCGGCTGCGGGCACGGGCCTTGGCTTCCAGCGATCCCGCCTCGTCGTCGGCATCGTCAAACGGTTCGGTGATCGGGTTGCCCTCGCTATCGAGTCCACTCAGCACGGCAATGCGCTCTTCGGCCGCCTCGAGCATTCCATAGCACCGCTTCAGCAGTCGAATGCCTTCTTCGTAGTGGGCCAGCGACTCGTTCAATCCCGCACGCCCCGCCTCCAGTTCTTCCACAATCGCCTCGAGCCGCTCAAGCGCCTGCTCGAACGTTGGCGCCGAAGCCTTCGAGCCGTCGTCGGTTTTCTTTCGTTTGGCCGCCATCGTCGAAAACGCCTCGTCTTCCCATCTTGGTCATCTTGCTGAAAAACGCCTCGCTAAAAAACGCTGCGCTGAAAAAACACTCCGCCGGGAAAAATGCCCCGCCGGGAAAAATGCTTCGCCGGAAAAAATACTTCGCTAGAAAAACAAAGAAACGTAACACCAGCACCCGGAAACGCTCGGCTGAAACAGTGCTGAAACGAAAACGCTCGGGCTTCAGCCATCCTTTTCATCCGATTCCACACTGCCGCGGGAAGTAGAAAAAAATATCCGCGCCGCCCGGCACGCCACAAAAAAGAACCGACGGGTCATCGTCCGCTTTTCTTTTGACCCTTTTATGGACTACTACCACTTGACCCTCTTATGAACTACTGCCGTCCGATCCATCGTTGCTTCCGCCGGCATGGTCAGGGGTGTTCTCGGCCGGCCGCGTGTCTGCGCCTTGTCGGGCAGCCGATTGCGAGTTTTCCGAATCTTCCTGATGCGCCCGTTCAACGTCTTCATCTTTCAGATGCACCTGTTCGACGCGGCTATCGATGGTGCCCGTCGCCAGGCGGGTTGCAATGCGATCGCCCGGCGCAACCTCGCCGGCGTTGCGGATCAACTGCCCTCGCGCATCGTAAGTAAGGCTGTAACCTCGCGACAAGACGGCCAGCGGACTGAGCGACTCCAGCTTTCCGGCCACACGGGTCACCTCCGAGCGGGCCTGCCGCAACCGGTGCCCAATGGCTCGGTCGGCCCGTCCTGATAGCTCGTCGAGCCGCTGCGAAAGCTCGTGAAGCCACTCCTCCGGTCGTTGCAAGGCGCGGCATGCGGCCAGCCGATCGAGTCGGTGTGTCCATGCCTCGATGCGTCCGCGCACCGCCGCTTCCAGATGTCGACGATGATGGGCCAGCGTCTTCCGCACTTCGTCGGCGGCCGGCGCAATCCGTTCGGCGGCCTCGCTCGGGGTCAGTGCCCGCACGTCGGCCACCATGTCTGAGAGCGTCACGTCGATCTCGTGACCGATGGCCGACACCACAGGAATGGCCGAACGATGGATCGCGCGCACGACCGCCTCTTCGTTGAAAGCCCACAAATCTTCCAGGCTCCCGCCGCCGCGCGTGACCACCAGACAATCAATCGCCTGAGCTTCAGCCAGCCCGCTTACCCGGTCGATCGCCGCCGCGATTTCCGTCGCCGCGCCGTCGCCCTGCACGCGAACGGGCACAATCCACACTTCGAGCCCCTGCCAGCGACGTCGCAACACCTGAAGAAAATCGCGGATCGCCGCGCCCGTGGGGCTCGTCACCACGGCCACGCGCCGCGGAAAGCGGGGCAGCGGCCGTTTGCGGCCCGGGTCGAAGAGCCCCTCGGCCGCCAGCCGGGCGTGCAACTGCCTTAGCGCCAGCTCCAACGCCCCAATGCCCTTGGGCTCGATCTCTTCGATCACCAGTTGATACGAGCCCCGCGGTGCATAAACGTCGAGATGCCCGTGACAAACCACCTCGAGCCCGTCGTGCAAATCGAACCGCAGCCGTGCGGCCGTGCCACGCCAGATGACTGCCCGCAACTGGGCCTCGTCGTCTTTGAGCGTCAGATAACAGTGGCCCGAACGTGGCCGGGAAAAGTTGGAAATCTCGCCGCTCACCCAAACCGAATCGAACGTGCCTTCCAACAGCAGCTTCACCTGCGCCGTCAGCTCTGAGACCGACAGCACCGCTTCGCCGTCCGCCCCTTCGTCCGATGCCTCAGGAAAAAACGATGGCTGATACGTCATCCGTCGCCCATCAACAGGGAGAAAAAATCCGTGCGCACCCGTGCCTCGCGCCGCTCGGCGCGGGGGTGCCTCATTCTATACATTGGCCATGGCCCTGTCTGGCCGATTGCCACGGTCCACGGACAGAACAGAACAAACAGAACAAGACAAGATAGAACAAACCGATGCGCCCACCGCCAGACACGGTTGACACAGCACGCCGATCGCCGACGATGCTGTTCCAGATACCCGTTGTTGCCCAAAATGCGCTTCTCGACCTTGCCGCGTATGCCGCTCGGACGATCCAATCGAAACAGATCCCGGCGGCCGGTGGGTCTACCATCGTGCGGGCACGCCTATCGTCTCAACCATGCTCGTGTGTCGAGGTGTTTTGAAAACATGGATCCATCGCGACGTCAAATCTCTCGGTTTGCGGCCGTTTGTCTGGTTCTGCTGACCACGGTTTCCGCTGCTGGTTGCGGCGCATCGGATGGTGCCGGTGCCGCCGGCCCCCGGCGTTTGAAAATGGGAATGATGCCCAAGCTGATCGGCATCAGTTATTTCAACGCCTGCCAGCGCGGCGCCCGCGAGGCGGCCGACGAGTTGGGCATCGATCTCGACTACGACGGCCCGCCCATCGACAAGGTTGAGGAGCAAGTCAAAATCATCGACCGCTGGATCGCGCAGGGCTACGACATCATCGCCGTGGCGCCCAACGATCCGGAGGTCATCGCCCCGGCGCTGCGTCGG
>WGDQ01000463.1 GCA_015493185.1 Planctomycetaceae bacterium | reverse complement strand
TTCCATGCGTCCCTGGAACCACCCCACCACCTTGCCCTCGGCAATACGGCGCACCGCCTCGTCAGCAGGGCGCTGGGTTTGCTGGTAATCGAGTCCCGTGAGGTCCAGTGCGCGGCGGATCGCGTCATCGGTGAATTCCGGCCCCCAGTAGGCGTGTTCGATGGGCTGAGGTCGCTCGCCCAATTGGTAAGCGGCCCAATAGGCCGATCCCAGCGCCAACCCGGCATCGGAACAAACCGGCGGTACATACAACCGGCCGGCGCCCACGTGCTGCCGCACCTTCTGATTCATCAGGCAGTTCAGCGCCACGCCGCCGGCAAAGCAAACCCGGTCGAGGCCCGTTGCATTCAAGTGGTAGTCTACCAACCGCACAACGGCCCGCTCGAGCTGCGCCTGTGCCGAAGCGGCCACATCGAAGTGAACCTGCTCAAACGCAGTGCGCGGCAAGCGGGGCGGAACCGGCAGCGGAAACTCGTCGAACAACGGCTCCTGTTTCGATGGCGACGGCTCCCCGGGCCGCACCCCCACGATGAAGTCGTGGTGGAACCGATAGCCATCGCGGGTGACTTCGAGAATCGCAGAGAAATCGAAACGAGGCTGCCCGTAGGCCGCCATGCCCATCACTTTGTATTCATCGGCATCTTTACGAAAGCCGAGAAACTGCGTGACGGCCGAGTAGAACAGTCCGAGCGAATCCGGGCGCTCGATTTCGAGCAGCCGGCGCATCTGGCCGTCGGCTGCCGTCCAGACGGTGGTCGACTTCCCATCGCCCGAGTTGTCCATAGTTACAACCAGCGCCTGCGGCCAGCCGCTCGCAAAGTAGGTGCTGGCCGCGTGCGCCGTATGATGATCTACCAACTCGATGCGGGGCGCGTGGCCGAACTGGAAGCGGAAAAAGCGGCTCAGCAGCTCACGAAACTCACGGTACGTCGCGCCGGCGAACACGACGCGATCGACTTCGTGGATGGAAACCCCCGCATGGCGCAAGCAAAAGCGAATCGCCTCGAGCGGCAACAGACCGTTGGCGAATTTGATGCCCACAAAGCGTTCTTCTTCGGCCGCGGCAACCAAATGGCCATCGACCAGCAACGCCGCCGCACCGTCTTGATTGCCGGCCTTCACCCCGCCGGACATCCCCAAAATAATCAACAGGCACTTCTCCCTGAAAAGGGCAATTCGCCGCTCACCCATCCACACGGCCACACCGGAGCACTTCAGCGGGCGGAACCGTCGGCAAACGATGCCTTCCGCTCAGGGCGCTCAATCGCCGTCGGGTGGAATGAGCACGTATTGAACGCGATCGGGCTCTTGGCGATTGTACTGGGCACTCGAATAGTCGAGCAGCACGGCCGTGGGACTCAAATTGCGAAAGGCATGTGCCACCAGCGGCCCCACCATCAACCGCAGGAAGCGGTTCGCTTCGCGGCACAACACCAACTCTTTTCGTTCGCCCGTGCGCACGTCTTCCAGCACCACCTCGAGTTCTCCGGCAATCACGCCGAACCACTCGGCGCTTTTCGTGTGGTAGTGGTTGCCTCGCACTTGCCCAGGACGATCGAACGTGACGGCATAGATTTGTCCGAACGACCGGAACGTCTCAGGCAGTTCGTCGGCGCGCAGCACTTCGATCAACCGTCCCCGGTGATCGTGGAAGATCGGACATTCGACGATTTCGTAGTCCAACGGCTTGCTTTCCGTTTTCGTTTTTTCGCGCGGCCCGGCGTGCTGATCAGCGTCCCAGCAACCGGCGACCGACGTACAGCAACATTTCGCCCGCGGTGCTGAGAATCACGCGCAGCTTGTTTCCCGAGGCTTCTCCGAAACAGCGGGGCATGTGTCGGATTTCGATTTCCGCCACGCGAGCGCCTCGCCGCAACAGTTCGAGCAGAATTTCAGCATGAATGAATCCACTGTTGCTTCGCAATCGGATGTCTTGCAACGCCCGGCAGCGCAGCAATCCGCCGCTGTTAACGTCCCGAATTCTACGCCGCGCGATCAGGCTGATCAAAATGTTGTAGCACCAGCTTTGCACTTTGCGCGACCATGAGTCGCGACGATATTTTCGATGCCCTAATACGAAGTCGTATCGATCGGCATGCGGAAAAAGTTCAAGCAATTCCGATGGCGGAATCTGGCCGTCGCCGGGAATGAAAAAGACCCAGTCGGTCTGAGGCAGCGTGAAGGCTTCGCGAATCGTGGGGCCGAACCCCAGGTTGCGGTCGTGCCGCCGCACGCGCAATCGAGGCATGGTTTTTTCCAGCCGCGAGAGAATCTGACCCGTCTCGTCCTGGCTGCCGTCGTCGATCACGAAAATCTCGTAGTCGTCGGTCACTTGCGACGCTACGGCAGCGCTCTGCTCGACGAGCGAGGCGATCGTAGGAGCGTCGTTGTAAGCGGGAATGCTGATCGTGATCGATGCCACCGGACAATGGCTTTGAACAAAAGGATCGGCGGATCGGACTCGGAAAAAAACATCGTGGCCGGCCGCCATGTCGGCCGCTTGTGCGACCAGCACCCGGCTTGCGACCCCCTGTAGCCCAGCCTAGCCTGCCACCTGATGGCGCAGACGGCCGGCGCAACGCCTGCCGAGAGCTCAGCGGATGCCCTTTGTGCGTTGGGGGGGCGCGCATCACAAATAGCCCCTAGAGCGGCGGGGGCTACATCGTAGGCAGCCGCGTCAGCACAAGTCAAACCGTGCGGACCACGTTCTGCCGGCTATGCGCGCTTTGGCTGAAAAACCAATTCGAACACTCGGCGAAACAAGCGAAAAAACGCCAAGACGCACAGGCGATATCGTCGCTGTATGCGCGACTGGCCCTTTTTTCCCGATCGTGACATCAGCGGAGTGGCGGTCGAGCTGCCTGGCGACACGGCCTGTGCCACAAGAACACACAACACACATCTGAACGGCTGCGTGCCGTCAACTGTAAATGATCGGCCATGGCCAACGCCTCATCAACCGGCCGGCTGCAATCGCCTGGCCGCAAATCGTTCGACCATAAACGGCCGGCCGGTGAGAGGTGCGCCACAACGGCTTGTCCACAACCACCTGCCGGTTGCTGTTTTGCTTATGCCGTTTGCCCATAGCAGCCTGCTCGCAACCAATTGGCCGATGTCGATTGGCTGCAACAGCTTGGCGGCCAACTTAACCGGTGGCCAGCGGCAATGGATTGGCGTCGCGCTTGTTCTATGCGTTAGAATGGCATGCCATGGCGTGGGCATTCGCTGGTTTGCCGCACGCCGCGCGTCACCTTCTATCAACACGCCTGAACTGCTTCACGCCACAATCAAGATCACACCACAATCAAAATGTTTCGCTGCATCGCGCGATCGCAGGCTGACCGGCTACGTCGACCGCCGGCCGGCTGAATAGTTGATCGCCAGAGAGCGTTCGTGCCCGCGGTTTTCCTCATGCCGTGATACCGCGAACGTTTTCGAGCAACGGGCAGCCCGTTTCGCATCAGAACCGTACGCTACACGCTCTGAGCCATGCCTAGAATACGTCGTCTGTGCCTTGTCGTGCCGATCATCACCCCCCAACGCACCGTCTGGGTCTGGTGGTTCGTTGCCGCATGCCTGGTGGCCATGTCGGGCTGGGCGGCCGAACCCGACGCAGCAGCAGAGCCGAATTTTTCGCAACAGCAGGTTGCCTTCTATCGCCAAGAGGTTGAACCCATTCTTCAGCGGCACTGCTACAAGTGCCACGGAGTCGTCGACGATCCGAAGAGCCATTTTCGGCTGACGGATCGCGCGTCGATTCTGGCCGGCGGCGACTACGGTCCGGCCGTGCTGCTGGACAACCCCGAAGAAAGTCCGCTGCTTACCGCCGTTCGTTACGAAGAGCTGGAGATGCCACCTAGCGGTAGGCTCTCCGACGGCGAAGTGGAGATTCTGGCACGTTGGGTGCGTGAAGGGCTGCCGTTTCCCGCCGAGCGGCTTATGGCCTCGGAACGCGGCCATGAGCGGCACGCCCCGGTAGTGCGCGAAGAAGACCGAAGTTACTGGGCGTACCAGCCGGTCCAACGGCCCGACGTTCCGGAAGTAGCCAACACGGCGTGGGTGCGCAACCCGATCGACGCGTTCATTCTGGCTCGTCTGGAAGCCAACGGTTTGCGTCCTGCCCCGATGGCCGACGGGGCGACACTCGTGCGCCGCGTTTACTACGACTTGATCGGCTTGCCCCCCACGCCCGAGCAGATCGACGCCTTTCTGTCCGATCAATCGCCGGGCGCGTACGAACGCCTGATCGACCGCCTGCTGGCCTCACCCCAATACGGCGAAAAGTGGGGGCGCCACTGGCTCGACGTCGTGCGCTACGGCGAAACCAACGGCTATGAACGCGACAACCCCAAACCCAACGTCTGGCGCTATCGCGACTACGTCATTGCGGCTTTCAACGCCGATAAGCCGTACGATCGTTTCGTGCTCGAACAGATCGCCGGCGACGAACTGCCCGACGCTGATGCCGACTCGTGGATCGCCACGGGCTTTCATCGTCTTGGTTTGTGGGACGATGAGCCGGTGGATGCCGATCAGGCCTATTACGATAGCCTGGACGACGTGGTACGTACGACGGCCGAGGCATTCCTGGGCATGACCATCGGCTGTGCGCGCTGCCACGATCACAAGATCGACCCGATTCCGCAGCGCGACTACTACCGGCTACTCGCGTTTTTCAACAACACCTTCAAAGACATCCGTCAACTGCAATTCGAGAAAACCGCGTTCACGCTCAATACACAGCGGGTGATCGCTTCGCCCGAGGCGCAAGCGGCGCACCGTGCGCAGGAGCAGGCCCACCGGCAGCAGTTGGATCAGCTTTCCAAAGAAATCGCCCAATGGGACGAGCGCGTTTTCGCCGCATTGTCGCCGCCCGAAAAGGAAGACGCGGCCGACGCGAAGGTGCGCCGACTGCTGTTGGCCAAGTATCGCCCTCAGGTGCTTTCGCCGGATGAGGTCGCGCAGTACGACGCGCTCGTGGCTCGGCTCGACGCGTTGAAGAACACTCGAATTCCCCCGCTTCCCGAGGCACTGGTTATACGAGAAAACGGGCCGACGGCATCGCCCACGCATGTTTTGCGCCGCGGCAGCGTTCACGCACCGGGTGAGGAGGTGGCACCTGGTTTTCCCGAAGTGCTCGGATTCGACGATCCGCCCATTCCTGCTCCGCCGCCGGGGGCCGCAAGCTGCGGCCGCCGTTTGGTGCTGGGTCGCTGGCTGGTCGACCCGCGCAATCCTCTCACAGCCCGGGTGATGGTCAATCGGATCTGGCAACATCACTTTGGTCGTGGCATCGTGCGAACGCCCAACGATTTCGGCAAAGCGGGCAGGCGTCCGACGCATCCCAAGTTGCTCGATTGGCTGGCCAGCGAGTTTGTTGCCCGTGGTTGGAGCATCAAATCGATGCACCGGCTGATACTCACCAGCAGCGCCTACCGGATGACATCGCTCGCCAGCCAGGACGCTCGAGCCAAGGATCCGACAAACGATCTGTTCAGCCATTTCAATCTGCGACGGCTGACTGCTGAAGAAATACGCGATACGGTGCTGGCGACCACCGGCCGATTGAACCTGAAGATGGGAGGCCCCAGCGTTTTCACCGAGATACCGGCCGCCGTGTTGGCCGGCGCCTCGCGGCCCGAAGCTGCCTGGGGAAAGTCGCCACCACAAGAGCAAGCACGTCGCAGCATTTACATACACGTCAAACGA
The DNA here is from genome assembly GCA_015493185.1 of Planctomycetaceae bacterium. Lineage (GTDB taxonomy): Bacteria > Planctomycetota > Planctomycetia > Pirellulales > JAEUIK01 > WGDQ01. The sequence goes on along the minus strand of WGDQ01000463.1, from coordinate 1,802 downwards.
TCGTTGGCCGAACCGGTGTTGCGAACCTTCGATTCGGCCGACAGCGAGGCGAGCTGTGCCGTGCGTTTTACAACCACCGTGCCCACGCAGGCACTAACGATGCTCAATGGCGAGTTTTTCAACCACCGAGCCGGGCAATTCGCCGAACGACTACGCCGTGAAGCGGGCCCTGACCCGGCAGCCCAGATCGAGCGAGCGTTTCGTCTGGCATTGTGCCGCAAGCCGACCTCTGATGAACGTCATCGCGCTCTCGCATTGCTCGAAGCCTGGCAAACCGAAGATGGTCTGACCGCAGCGGAAGCACTGCGGCACTTTTGCCTGTTGATTTACAACCTGAACGAGTTCGTTTACGTCGACTGAAGGTGTCTGCGAACCGCGCGGCTTGGGCAAGTTCGCGCAGCTTCGCGCCTTTTTTCCTCCGTTTCCTCCGTTGTTCTTTTCGTGGGCAAGCAATGGCCCTGCGGCAAGGCATGTGATCTCCGCTTTTTTTGCAAAGGTTTCTCGGCCCATGCAAACCAGAAATCGACCACGAAATTGTTTTTGTGGGCGCACACGTCGAGAGTTTCGTTGGGAGGCCGGCGGCGGCTTCATGTCGCTGGCTTTGGCCGGCCTGCTCGACGGCGATTTCTTCGCCCGGCAGGCTGTGGCGGCCGATGGCGTTACGCCCCTGTTGAATCCGTTGGCGGCCAAGCCACCGCATTTCGAGGCCAAGGCCAAGAGCGTCATTTTTCTGTTCATGTATGGTGGTCCGAGCCACGTTGATACGTTCGACTACAAACCCAAGCTCTATAAGCTCGATGGCAAGACGGTGAAGGTGAAAACCTTCGGGCGCGGTGGCAAGAAGAACGAAGGCCGCGTCGTGGGGCCTAAATGGAAGTTCAAGCAATACGGCCAATGCGGGCACTGGGTGAGCGACCTGTTTCCGCATTTGGCCACGTGCGTCGACGACATCGCGATGATCCACTCGATGTACGCCGATTCGCCCATCCACGGCTCGGCCATGCTGATGATGAACTCGGGCCGCATCCTTTCAGGACACCCGTGCCTTGGAAGCTGGGTCACGTATGGCCTGGGCAGCGAAAACGCCAACCTGCCGGGCTTCGTGGTCATGCTGGACAAAAGCGGTGGCCCGATCAGCGGCGCGCAAAACTGGTCGAGCGGCTATATGCCGGCTTCGTACCAAGGAACGCTGCTGCGTCCTACCGGAGAACCGATTCTCGATCTGGCCCCGCCCGAGGGCACCACGCAGTCTGTGCAGCGGCGTTTGCTTGACGGATTGGCCGAATTCAACCACCGGCACGAGGCGGCACGACCGGGCAATTCGGAACTGGCCGCCCGCATTGCCAGCTACGAGCTGGCTTTCAAGATGCAGCAGCACGCGCCCGAGGCGGTCGATCTCGACGCGGAGCCGGCACACATTCACAAACTTTACGGTCTCGATTCGCCTCGCACGGAAGATTTCGGCCGCAAGTGCCTGCTCGCCCGCCGGTTGGTCGAGCGCGGTGTACGGTTCATTCAAATCTACTCGGGCGGCAACCATCAGGACCACAACTGGGACGCGCACGGCGATTTGGTGAAAAACCACAACTTTCATGCCGGCAATACCGACAAGCCGGTGGCCGGACTGCTGAAAGACCTGAAACAGCGGGGACTGCTAGACGAAACGTTGATTGTTTGGGGCGGCGAATTCGGACGGCAGCCGACCGCCGAATATGCCAAAGGCACCGGACGCGACCACAATGCCTACGGCTTCACCATGTGGATGGCCGGCGGCGGCATTCGAGGGGGCACGCGCGTGGGCA
>WGDQ01000462.1 GCA_015493185.1 Planctomycetaceae bacterium | reverse complement strand
GATCGAAGCGGGCAAGCTCGAGCTCGACCCGATCGCCTTCCGCCTGCGCGACGAAATTTGCGACGCGGTAAATGCCCTGGCGCAACGGGCCCATGAAAAGGGGCTCGAACTGATTTGCCGCGTGGGGCCCGACGTGCCCGACGCCTTGGTGGGCGACTCGGGCCGCCTGAAACAAATTCTCTTCAACCTCATCGGCAATGCGGTCAAGTTCACCGAAGAGGGGGAAGTGGTTGTCGACGTGCAGGTCGATTCTCAACGCGACAACCATGTGCTGCTGCATTTCGTCGTGCGCGATACCGGCATCGGCATCGCGCCCGAGAAGCAGGAAATCATCTTCGAGGCCTTCCAGCAGGCAGACGATTCCACCACGCGAGACTACGGGGGCACCGGCCTGGGGTTGGCCATCTGCCGCCAACTGGTGCAGCGCATGGGAGGCCGCATCTGGGTCGAAAGCACGCCGGGCCACGGCAGCCACTTCCACTTCACGCTCCGCATGGAATTGCAGCCGAACCAGCCCGATATCGAAGCCGAAACCCACGCGCTCGAGTCGCTCCGCGTGCTGGTCGTGGAAGACAACGCCACGGCCCGCGAGTGTCTTATCGAAATGCTCGCCTCGTGGCGCATGACCGGCGAGGCGGCCGCCACGGCCGACGAGGCCCGACGCCGGCTCGATCGCCCGGCCGCGACCGCCGAAGCCTCCGAGGCGGACGATACGCCCCGGCTCGTGGTGGTCGATGCCGGCCTGGGCGACGATAATGGCTTCGAGCTGGCCCGCGAAATCCTGGCTCGCCCCCGCCCCGTGCCCGTCGTCTTGTTGCTTTCGCACACACAGCAGCAGGTTGTTCAGGCACAGCGCGCCGGCTTGGAGGGCGTGCCCATGCTTACCAAGCCGGTCAAACCGTCCGACCTGTTGGCGGCCGTCATGCGGGCCATGAGCGATCATCAGGCCGCCCCGCTTGCCGCCGGCACCGTTAGCAATACCTCCGGCGCCTCGAGTGGCGCGCCGCAGTGGTCCCGGGCCGAGCGTTCGTTGCACATCTTGTTGGCCGAAGACAACGAGATCAATCGCCGTGTGGCCCTGGGCATGCTCGAAGCCCGAGGGCATCGGGTCACACACGTTGTCGACGGTCGCGCGGCGGTCGAAGCCATCGAACAGGGCGACTTCGACGTGGTGCTGATGGATTTGCAAATGCCCCGCATGGGCGGGCTCGAGGCCACGGCCGCCATCCGTCGCATGGAGGAGGGCTCCGAACGCCACGTGCCGATCATCGCCATGACCGCACACGCCATGAAGGGCGATCGCGAAAAGTGCCTTGCCGCCGGAATGGACGACTACGTTTCCAAACCCATCCGCGCCAAGGAGCTTTTCGAAGCCGTCGAACGGCTCGGCGGCGGCGCGCCCGAGCTTGCGGCCGATCGATCCGAGGGCACGCAGGCAGCCGGCAATCATGTGCTACAACCGCCGGCCCCGTCGGCCGGCAATACGGTTCGTGCAGCCGCTGCCGCCGCGCCATCCGATGCACAACCCGCCCCCGCGCAGCCCTCCGGCCGAACCGACCAGTCAGCCGGGCATGTGGCGGTCGACGCGTCTCCTGCGGTCGATCCGCGCCAGCAGAGTCAGCCGTCCACGGCACCCGCGCGGTCGGAAACGCGGCCCGTGGTCCGCCCGCAGTTCGACGTGCAAACAGCGCTTGGCTCGGTCGGCGGCGACCTCCAACTGCTGCGGGAAATCGTGGGCGTTTTTCTGGAAGAAAGCCCGCGACTGCTCGACGATATCCGCCAGGCGCTCGACGAAGGCGACCTAGCCCGCGCCGGTCGCTGCGCCCATTCGCTGAAAAACTCGCTCGGCTATTTCGGCACCGACGACGCGTATCAAACCGCGCTGCGCCTCGAGCAGCTTGCACGAGAGCACCAGGCCAACGATCTGCAATCGGTTTTTCAGGGGCTCATGGCCAAGCTCGCCCCATTGCGGCTTGCCATGGAGGAGTTTGCCGGACAGGCCTCCACATCGTCCAACCCCAAATGACTCGAACAACCCGCGGGCAGCACACACCAACACCACTCAGCACGCCAGCACAAACGAAGGTGAAAACTGAACAGGAGTGAACAGGAGCAAGAATCAAGAAAAAAAGAGCGAACGGACAGAGCCTCGCATTCTTGCGGAAAAAACCGCTTGTCTCGCTTATTCAGACGCGTTCTGTCCGCTGTTTCTAAGAATGAGCGGGAATGCAGCAGAGGAAGCGGCGAACCGAAAGTTCGCGAAAAAGACGAGCGCGGAAAAAAACGGCCGTGACAAAAGGCATCACAAAAGGGTCGTGCAAGAGGGCCGTGCAAAAAGGGCTGTGGAAAAGGGTAGCGGCGGACAAAGCCCGAGCGGTCGGCAGAACAGCAGAACAGATGCGACCGAACACACGAATGGAAGGCGATAAAAAGCGTGCGGAAACAAACGGAGACAAGAAGTCGGGAGAGGTCGGAAAGAGGCGAGCGAACAAAGAACCCGGCAAAGCGATCGTTCAAGCCGGCGGTGCGAGCAGGGCGGCTTTGAGCCACCGCCGCGAAAAGCCCCATATCGCACAGGCGCCCGCCGGCCGGGGCATTGACGCCTGCTGAGACATGCCCGAAACTTGGCCCCGACCCCGAAAAAACAAGAATCAATAAAAGCAAGAGCACCCTGCTGGATCGCTCGCGTCACAAGCCACACCGCGCCGTTGCCGGCTTGTGGCTCAGGCCGAGAGCGGCTCGGCCGCTGCCTGCGCGGCCCCGATTACGTACACGGAAAAATACTAAGGGAAACGAAGCCATGACCACGGTTTTAGTCGTCGACGATTCGGCCGTCGATCGCCGCCTGGCGGGCGGATTGCTCGAAAAACGGGACGACTGGACGATCCAATATGCCACCGATGGCAAAGAAGCGCTTGAGGTGTTCGCCAAGCAAGCCCCCGACGTTGTCGTTTCCGACCTGCAAATGCCCAACCTCAACGGTTTGGAGCTGGTCGAGCAAATCCGCGATCGGTACCCCTTGGTGCCGGTTGTTTTGATGACCGCCCATGGCAGCGAAGACATTGCCGTGCAAGCGCTCGAGCGGGGCGCGGCCAGCTATGTGCCGAAGTCGCGGCTCGGTCAAGACCTGCTCGACACGGTCGACAACGTGCTATCGATCGCGCTGGCCGACCGTCGACATGATCAACTGATGGAGTGTCTCACGCGTGCCGAAACCACCTTTGTGCTCAACAACGATGCCGCCACCATTCCGGCGTTGATCGACTACCTGCAAGATCACATCGCCCGAGTCGGCCTTTGCGACGAGACCGGACGCATTCGGCTCGGCGTGGCCATCGAAGAGGCGATTCTCAACGCGCTCTATCACGGCAATCTGGAAATCAGCACCGAGCAGCTCAGCGAAGCGAGCGTCGATTTGCTCGATCCCAATCGTGTCGATCCGATCGAGCAGCGTCGCAACATGCCGCCCTACCGCGATCGCCGCATCTTCGTCGAAGCCAAACTCACCCCGCAAGAGGCCGTGTTCGTTGTGCGCGACGAGGGGCCAGGATTCGACCCTTCGGCGCTGCCCGATCCGAGCGATCCGGCCAACTTGGAACGCGAAAGCGGTCGCGGACTGATGCTCATGCGCACCTTCATGGACGAAGTGCGATTCAACGAACAGGGCAACGAGGTTACGATGATCAAACGGCGCGACACGTAGGTGGATGGTTGCCCAGCGACCGATGTGCCAACCGGTGTTGCAACGGTTGCGGACCGCCGGCCCCGTGTTGGTTGGCCCCATTTCCGGTTTTCTTCGTTTTCTCCCCGGTCGTCTGGGCCCCTTGCCAAGCTGCACCCGTTGCGTCTGGTTCCCCCCATCGCCCCTGGGAACGACATTGGCCCCCGTAGAGGGCAAGGAGCATAGGTAAGCGTGGAAAAAACGATCTACGAACGTTTGTGGGCTCCCTGGCGGCTGGCCTACGTATCGGGCGAGGCGGGCAACGAAGAAACGGCCGACCAGACACAGCCGGTCGAATTGCCCACCGACGCAGCGCCCCACTGTTTCATTT
>WGDQ01000461.1 GCA_015493185.1 Planctomycetaceae bacterium | reverse complement strand
CTTCTCTTCCCGTCTTCGGGCGAAATCGCGCGAGCCGCGCATATCGCGCACCGGAACGTGGCCCAATGGCTCACGTTCCCGGACGATTCCCCGATCACTCGTCGTGCTCGTCGCTGCTGAGATCGCCTTCGGTAATCATCGTGAAATCGCGGGCTGCCAGCGTTTCCATGGCCATCTCGATATTGTCCACCATAATTGCCACGGCTGGCTTGCCGTGCGGACGCAGCAGCAACGGATAGGCCTGAATGATGTTCACTTCGGCCTGGAGCAGGGCCGTGCAAATCTTCAACAGCGGCTGCGGATCGTCGGGCAGCTCTACGCCGATCAGATCGCTTTCGATCAGCGGCAGGCCGGCGCGCTCCAGAATCTCGCGCCCCTGCTCCGGGTGGCTGAGCAGAAACCGCACGAACGCGCACTCGGCCGAATCGACGATCGACAGGGCCACGATCCGTACCTTGCTGCCCTCGAAGCGGCGCACCACTTCGCGAAGCTGGCCCACGCGGTTTTCCAGAAAAACGGTGAACTGGCGAATGCTCGGATAGTTGCGTCCGCGCATCGTCGAATAGTCAGTACCCGTTTCGTCGCCGATGCTCATTCGGACTCATCCGCAGGTCATGCATTCGGCGGTCTTTCGCCGTGAAATTACGTTCCACCCGATCGCAACGATTTCGGGCCAATTCTGCCACGCGTCTTCGGCACGATCCGCCCCGCACGCTACATCGCGACCGCCACGGTCCACGTGAAGAAAAACACTCGCCGACGTCCTCGAAAACAAGCGCGTCGTGCCCTGTTCTGCGGCAATCAGGCCACCGCTACTCAACCCAACCAGCCTGCACGTCGCGCAGCAGGCCGCCTGCCGCAACCGCCCAACGCCGCAAAGGCGCGTGCTTCACAAAACGCGCGTCGCTCAAGCCACCGCATGAATCTAGGCGATTCGCCGAACGTCGTCAATCAAGTCGGTGCCGCTCCGGGAGTTTCGTGGTTGTTGCGATCCGGCCGGGCGACGGAGTATATTCTCAAGTAAGGAGGGCAGCGTCGCAATACAGAGCGTTGCCATAGTCTGCCTCCCTCGTCACGCGCGACGGCGCGTGCCCCACCGCTCGTGCGGGCGTAGCTCAGTTGGTAGAGCGCTAGCTTCCCAAGCTGGATGTCGAGGGTTCGAGTCCCTTCGCCCGCTCTTTTACTGCCTGACGGGTTGGCACCTGAATGAATGGAAACAAAGGACGGTCCGTGTTTCAGCAGGTGCGCCGTCCGGTTGGGCCTTGCCGATCGTCGTCTTTTTCCGCCAAACGGTCGTTGTCCGAGTGGCAGCGGCCGTTTACTGTTTGTTCGGCGTTTGGCCTGTCGGCTTGGTGGTAAGCCGCAAAACGCGACCAACACACGGGCCGCGCGACATGCAAACGTAGCGACCCGCTGAAACAGCAGCACGCAACCACCGCCGGACGCACCGCCAGCACAAACAGGGCGACCACGGCCAACCGGCCCACAGATTGCTTGTCGGTCGGCCCACTGCCCGGCATAACGGTTTTTTCCCACGGTGATGTAGCGTTTTCACAACCTCTGCGTCTCGCTACCGTTTTTTGTGACACCGCGACTTATCTTTATTTTTGTCGCGACATCTTTTTTGTTTTTTTGCCGCTTTTTTACCACCTCATTTTTTCATGTCGCATATCTTGGCATCGCATCACCGCATATGGCCACACACCATGCCAGTTCGAACAGCGCCTCGCCGGCAATGACCGACGACCACAACATCTCGGCCAACGGGTTCCGCGAAACGATCGAGTCGATCGTTCTGGCGCTGATCCTGGCCTTCTTGTTCCGCACGTTCGAAGCGCAGGCCTTCGAGATTCCCACCGGTTCTATGGGGCCCACACTTGTTGGGCGGCACAAAGATTTACGATGCCGATCGTGCGGCTTCCACTACCGCGTGGGGGCTAGCGTCGAGGTCGATCCGCACACCGAAGTTCCTCTGCCGGGCAACGATGTCGTGCAGGCCACTTGTCCTCTGTGCCGCTATCCCATGGCGCTCGATCCTGCCGAAGCCGCCGACGGCCGCGACGTGCTCTCTTACAAAGGCGACCGCATCTGGGTTACACGGGCACCCTACACGTTGGCCGATCCCAAACGGTTCGACGTGGCCGTGTTCCGCAAGCCCGAAGTTTCCGACGAAAACTACATCAAGCGGCTCGTCGGCCTGCCAAACGAAACCCTGCGCATCGCGCGGGGCGATGTTTACGTGCGCCACCGGGGCGAGCAACAGTTTTCCATCGTTCGCAAATCGCCAGAAAAAATCCGCGCCGTCTGGCTGCCGGTGTTCGACTCCGATTTCGTCAGCCCGCAGTTGATCGAAGCCGGCTGGCCCGCTCGCTGGCAGCCCGACTGGCAGGGCGATGCACCGCCCGAGGCCCGCTGGCAGGTTGCCGACAACCGGCGACAGTTCACCGCTCGTGCCCCCGGCGATGAGGTCGCCTGGATTCGCTACTGGCACCTGGTGCCCGACATCGACGACTGGCAGGCGATTCGCCAAGGCCCGTTGCCGCGCGACTACGCCTTTCCTCGCCCGCAGTTGATCACCGACTTTTGCGAATACAACTCGGGCCTCACGGCCGAGGCCATTCGCCGCACGCGCCCGGAACAGTTGGGAATCGGCTTTCTTGGATTGCACTGGGTGGGCGATCTGGCCGTCGAGTGCGAATGGGACGTGCCCGATCAACAGGGCCAACTGCTCATGGAACTAATCGAAGGCGGGCAGCGGTTCGTTTGCCGATTCGATGTGGCGTCGGGCACGGTCGATCTGACGATCGACGGGCGCGACGACTTCCACCCTGTGGCCCGAACTTCCGCGCACGGGCCGGGCAACTACCGCATTGCACTGGTCAATTTCGACGATCAATTGCTCGTTTGGTTCAACGATCGGCTGCTACGGTTCGACCGCCCCACCACGTACGAAGGTCTGCCCGCCCAGCGACCCACGCCGCACGACCTCTCGCCCGTGGCCCTGGGCATCCGCGGCTGTCGGGCCACCGTGCGGCACGTTCGCATCTTCCGCGATACCTACTACATCGCCGGTTTCCAGCACGGCGAAGGCATGCTCACCGATCAGGTTCGCAATCCCTACTTGTTTCCCCACATCACGCGGCAAAAACTGGCCCGGTTCATGTCGACACCCAGTTGGTGGGGCGCCTTCGACCAACTGGCCACAATGAACTACGAACTCCGCGACGGCCAATATCTGGCTCTGGGCGACAACAGCCCCAACAGCGGCGATAGCCGCGTTTGGGCCGCGCGAGGCGATGGCTCGGTGCGCCGCGAGCAAATTCTCGGCAAAGCGCTGTTCGTTTACTGGCCCCATGCCTGGCCGGCAAAGGCGAGCATCGGCATTCCCGTCGGCCACCGCACCGTGTATTTCCCCTTCTATCCCAACTTCAGGCGCATGCGGGCCATCCGCTGAATCGGCCCGCTGTTCTCCGATCGGTTGATGCGTGTGCCCCTGCTTCACGCAGCCCCCTCTGTACTGCTGGCGCTTCGCGACCTTTCCCGCCGCTAGGAAACCCATCGATCATCGCGCATCCATCGCGCGTGCAGCATCGCAACGGTTTTTCGGCTCGCTATGTCGGTGCGCTGTTTGCGAAGGGTTGAGATGCGCGCTCGACGTCCTTCCCTGTTGTGGTGGTTGGGGCGTTGGCTGTTCTTTTTCGGCCACCGCCCGAGGCCGCGTGGTGGGTTTTGCGGGCTACACTTCGGCTGAATAACGATTGGCTCTGGCCCGCGCCACGATCTTTTTTGCCCGCCAGTCCCGAATTGTTGGAAAAGCCGCTTCCGCCGGCAAAACCGGCAAGCGTGCTTCGGCTGCCTGTTGTCCGCCCTTCCCGATTCACGGCGAAGGGGGGTGCGCGGGGGCAACGAAAAAAATGCGGGCGCCTCCCCCGAAAGCCGGTGTGTGAGCTAGTTTTTCCTAGGCAATCGTAACATGGCAACCGTTCGAGCCGAGCATGTTTCGGGCAGCGGGATGGTCCGCGTTCATGCCGCGTCCGAGTCAGTAGTCGCTTCGGAAACGAGCGCCGCCCAACCCGCGGCACGCGGCACTTGCGGAACGGCTCTGCTCGACTCTTAGCTTCACCAAACGATTAACTTCACCAAACGATACAAGCACCGACCAGCAAACAGCACTGGCCTATCCGACCAGTTTGCAGGAGCGCTGTTTTGGCTTCACGACCGACTGAACGCGTGCTGATTGTGGACGACGATCCGGCCATTCGTCGTCTCTTGAAAAAGCTGCTTGCCCGCGTCGGCTACGAAACCCTCGAAGCCGCCGATGGCGAAGAGGCTTTTCAAGAGCTGATGGAACATCGTCCGGCCATCGTGCTCACCGATTGGTACATGCCGCGGGTCGACGGGGTGGAACTGATCCGCCGCATCCGTGGCGCCAATCTGCCCTGGTATCCCTACATTCTGCTCATTACGGCCAGCGAAGATCAGCAGCAGGGGCTCGACTCGGGGGCCGACGATTTCATCAGCAAGCCGATTCGCCCGCAGCAGGTATTGCCGCGCGTGCGGGCCGGTCAGCGCGTGGTCACGCTTCAAGAATCGTTGCGGGAAAAGAACCTGCAACTCAACGAGAGCATCGACCGGTTGGCCAAGCTAGCCGTCGCCGACTCGATGACCGGCCTGCTCAACCGCCGCGCGTTTCGCGAGGCCGCCCAACGCGAGTGGCGCCGCACCGAACGGTACAAGCTGCCGCTCTCTTGCCTGATGCTCGACATCGACCGCTTCAAGCGCATCAACGATACGTATGGTCACGCGGCCGGCGATACGGTGATTTGCCGTTTGGCCGAAACGCTCACGCAGCGTTTCCGCGACACCGACATCTTGTGCCGTTACGGCGGCGAAGAGTTCTGCTTGCTGCTGACCAACACGGCGATCGACGATGCCGTACACATGGCTGATCGCCTGCGGCAACTGGTGGCCGAAATCGAGCTGCCGGAAATCAGCCCCAACTTTTCGTTCACCGTCAGTTGCGGCGTGGCGGCCCGTTCGTTCAACACGCTCAGCGTCGAAGCCCTCATCGACCACGCCGACCAGGCCCTACTGGTCGCCAAACGCACCGGACGCAACCGTGTGGTGCGACACGAAGAAATCGAAATTTCGCTCTCCCTCTTGGGCAACAATGCATCGCAAATGCCCGAGACCGACAGCTCACGCACCGATTCGGCCGCACTGATTCCCTACCACATCGTCAACACCTTGCTCACCGTGCTGCACCATCGCGACCCGTCCACCGTCGAACACAGCCAGCGAGTGGCGCGGCTTTGCACGCGGCTGGGCCATTTCCTCGAGCTCGATCCGGCGGAGCGGCTCACGCTCGAAATTGCGGCCCTGTTGCACGATGTGGGCAAACTCGCCTTGCCCGACGAAATTCTCAACAAAACCGGCCAGCTTACCGAAGAAGAGTTCGCCATCGCCCAGCGGCATCGCGAGGTCACGGTCGACATCCTGGGCAGTTGCTTCTCGAACCAGCGGCTCATCGACATCGTTCGCCACTCGGGCCAGGCCTACGACGGCTCGCGCGGCGAACCAGCCGGCGAAAACATTCCTCGCGGCAGCCGCATGCTGGCCATCACCAGCCTGTTCGACGACATCCGCCACGGCCGCGCCTGGTGGGAGCCACATTCCACGAACGATGCCCTCAATATCCTGCGGCAACAGGCCGGCACTTCGCTCGACGCCTATCTCGTCAGCCGGTTTGCCGATATGATCGAGTCCGAGCAGGCCCAATTCGATCCCTGGGATAGCTCGCACGCCACCCTTTCCTCACGCCACGCCTGAGCGGATCGGTTGCGATTGGTCGATCGGTCGCAAGCCCTGCCCGTGGCCACCAGTCGCCGCGCCCCCGGCAAGCGGCCGACTCGTCGTTTCTCTTCTTTCTCGTTCCTTCGCACGCCCTCGACGCACGCCGTATTTTGAAGCCAACCATTGGGCCCTGATCCCCTGATCGAACAGCGCAAGAGGTCGCCAGGCCGCGAAAGTCCGCAAGGATCGTCTCCCGTTTTTTTCAGCAGGCTCGATCGTTGCGAATCGTTTTTATCAGATGGTCCGCCTTCGGGCCGAAGGCATGACCCATTTCATTTCAGACGGCTTCGTAGTCGCGCTTGAAGAGCCGTTGCCCCGCCGCGGATAGCCGGGCCGATTAGCCGGCCTTTTCGCTTCGCGCGCGATAGGCTTCGAGCGCTTCGGCCGCACCGGGAATCAGCCGCACGGCGTTCTCGTAATAAATTTTTCGCAGCACCTCGTCGGGCAACCCCAGCCCGTAAATGCGCCAGAAAC
>WGDQ01000460.1 GCA_015493185.1 Planctomycetaceae bacterium | reverse complement strand
TTGCCAGGCCCTGTTGAGTTCCAATCCGTTCTTGTACGTCGACTGACCAGCCCACCACGCCGGCAAGGGCCGTTTCAGCGCGAACACCGCGCCGGCGGGGCCACGACCGTTTGGTTGCGGAGGGTATGGTTCTAGGGTTTTTCCGAACGACGGCCCATGCGGGCTGGTGGCACTAGACGGCAGAAAAAAGAAAAAGAAGCGATCGGCCCAAACGAAATCGTTTTGCGTGTGGAAAGTTTTCGCCATGAACCAATCGAACAGCTCTGGATGTTGCGGTCACGAGGTTTCTGCGAACCTCGCAGCGCGACGGCACTTTCTGGCCACGGGCGCCATGAGCATCGGCTCGTTGGCGTTGGCGTGGCTACTGAATCAGGAGCGGGCTGCGGCTGCCCCGGCCAAACCGGGTACGCGGCCCATGCATTTCGACCTGAAACCCAAACCGCCGCAGCATCCGCCGCGAGCCACCGCGATGATTTCGCTGTTCATGCAGGGCGGACCGAGCCACCTCGATATGTTCGATCCCAAGCCCACGCTCGACCGCTACGATGGCAAGCCGTTTCCCGGCGAAATCAAGTACGACAACGCGGCGCAGGCCAGCTCGAAGTGCCTGGCCAGCCCGTGGAAGTTCGCCAAACATGGCGAGTGTGGCATGGAACTTTCCGAGCTGTTGCCACATCTGGCCGAAGTGGTAGACGACATCACGTTGGTGCGCTCGACGCACACGGGCGTGAACAACCACGAGCAGTCGATCAACGCCTTGAACACGGGCCAAATTCTGAAAGGTCGGCCGGCGCTGGGTAGTTGGCTTACCTATGGTCTGGGAACCGAGTGTCAGAATCTGCCCGCCTACATGGTGCTCACCGACCCGAACAGCCTGCCGGTGGGCGGGGTGTGGAACTGGTCGAATGGTTGGTTGCCATCGCTATACCAGGGCACGGTGGTTCGACCGCGCGAACCGCGGATATTGAACCTCGCCCCGCCGCCCGATGTCGACGATGTTTCGCAGCGCGAGTATCTCGACTACCTGGGTCGTTTGAATCGGGACCACTTGCGGCAGCGGCCCGGCGAACTGGACCTGGAAGCCCGCATCGCCAGCTACGAACTGGCCGCCCGCATGCAAGAGGCGGCCAAAGAAGCGCTCGATCTGAGCGATGAGAGCCCGGCGACGCTCAAGCTTTATGGCGTCGACGATCCGACGACGCGCGACTTCGCCACCCGCTGCTTGATCGCGCGGCGACTGGTCGAGCGGGGCGTGCGGTTCGTGCAAATTTTCACGCGCAACCAGTTTTGGGACCACCACGGCAGCATTCGCAAAAGCCTGCCTGCCGCGTGCCGATACACGGACAAACCGTCGGCCGCGCTGGTGAAAGACCTGAAGAGCCGCGGCCTGCTCGACACCACGGTGGTGCACTGGGGCGGCGAGATGGGTCGCTTGCCGGTGATTCAGAACGACGCCGGGCCGGAGAAAGTGGGCCGCGACCACAACACCTACGGATTCAGCATGTGGCTGGCCGGCGGGGGCTTTCGCGGGGGCTACGTGCATGGGGCCACCGACGAGTTCGGCCACCATGCCGTGGAGAATGTTTTCACCCACAACGATTTTCACGCCACGCTGCTGCACCTGTTCGGCCTCGATCCCGAGCAGCTCTATTTCGAGCACAACGGCCGCAAGCAAAGCCTGCTCGACGGCAAGGCCGGCAAAGTGGTCCACGAGGTATTGAGCTGACGCGGGCGTGCGCTTCTTCGATTTCGGCCTAGAGCCTGCTTGCCGAAAAAAACAATCGGCACAGACGCGGCCAGACCGGCAACCGCTCAGGTCCAAAGCTGTCGATCGAGCAGTCGATAGTTGATCGCCTCGCTTAGATGCTCGGCGCCGATGGTGGGGCTTGCCGCCAGATCGGCCACGGTGCGGGCCACCCGCAACACTTTATCGTGCGCTCGGGCCGATAGGCCCAATTCGCTCACGGCGTCTTTCAGCAACCGGCCGCCGACCGCATCCAATTCGCAAAAGCGGCGGACGTCGCGCGAGGTCATTTGGGCATTGGTGCGAATGCGACCGTTGCGGAACCTGTGGGCTTGCACGTCGCGGGCCGCGCACACGGCCTCGCGCATGGTCTGGCTCGAGGTGCCGGGTTCTTTCGAGGCCAACTGCTGATACGGCACGGCCGGCACCTCGATGTGAATGTCGATCCGATCGAGCAGTGGCCCGCTGATCTTGCCCATATAGCGCTCGATCTGCGGAACCGAGCAATGGCAGGCGCGCCGCGGATCGTTGCGATAGCCGCAAGGGCAAGGATTGAGCGCGGCAATCAAGACCATGTCAGCCGGAAAGGTGGTGCTTGCCATGGCCCGGCTGATCGTGATCGCGCCGGCCTCGAGCGGTTGCCGCAGCACCTCGAGTGTGCGGCGATTGAACTCGGGCAGTTCGTCGAGGAAGAGCACGCCGTTGTGCGCCAGGCTGATTTCGCCCGGCGTGGGTGTCGAGCCGCCGCCAACCAGACCGGCTTCGCTGATCGTGTGGTGCGGATCGCGAAACGGGCGCACGGCCATCAGCGGCTCGGTCGGCGAGAGCATGCCCAGCGCGCTGTAGATTCGCGACGTTTCGATCGACTCGGCCGGTGTGAGCGGGGGCAGAATGGTGGGCACGCGCTTGGCCAACATGGTTTTGCCCGAACCGGGCGGACCGAGCATGAGCAGATTGTGTCCGCCGGCGGCGGCCACGGTGAGCGCCCGTTTGGCCATCTCCTGACCGCGGACATCGGCAAAATCGACTTCGTACTGACCGAGCGAAGCAAACCACTGATCGACCCGCGCCGGCGTGGGCTCCAAGGCCAGCTCGCCGGCGAGGAAGGCCACGGCTTCGCTCAGATTCGCCACGCCCACCACGTCGATGTCTTCCACCACGGCCGCTTCGGCCGCATTGGCCGAAGGCACGATCAGCCCGCGCAAACCCTTATCTTTGGCCGCGGCAATCGCCATCGACAGCGCGCCTTTGATCT
>WGDQ01000459.1 GCA_015493185.1 Planctomycetaceae bacterium | reverse complement strand
GCACAACTTCGCGACGAAAAGCAGCAGTGGGAAAGTCAGGCGAAAACGTTGACGGCCTCGGTGAAACGACGAGCGCGAGCCACGATTACGCCGAACAATAGTCTGGCCCGTTCACTGCCGACGATTGAGATTCCGGGTGTCGAGGTGCGCCTGGACGGCGATGTGGTGCGTGTCGAGCTGCCGGCCGACCGATTGTTTCAGCCCGGTTCGGCACAACTCAAACCGGGGGCGGGGCAACTGCTCGAATTGGCGGCCGACGAAATCTATCGTGCTTATCCGCATCAGATTATCGGCGTCGAGGGGCATAGCGATCCCGATCCGATTCGTTCGCCCTACTTTCGCAACAAGCACGAGCTGACAACCGCGCAGGCGACGGCGGTGTTCGACTTTCTGGCCCGACAAACGAAACTGCGTCCGAACCGAATGTTTGTCGTGGGCCACGGTCCGAATCATCCCGTGGTGTCGAACGCCACGCAGGCGGGCAAGGCGCGCAACCGGCGCATCGAGCTGGTGGTCTATCCCGAAACAGCTCAGTAGCGAGCATGCGCCGGAGCGCATCGATTTCTATCCGCCTTCTTTTGCTTCTCTCCGGCAGGCGTCGCCACGGCGGCAGGTGCGGTTCAGCAAAAGGCCGCCACGTCGGGCGGGGAATTCCCGCCGCCTTTCTTGCGTGGAAGCGAACCTTTCGGCGCCTGCGATGCTCTGGATTTGCGTGAAGCCGGCATGGACTGGCTGATGTCGTGAGTGGCCAGTACGATGGGCGAGTGGCCATTGTGCGGCTTTCTTTCAGCACCGCCGTAGCGGGCAGCGGCGGAAAAGGTGAACGACGCGAAAAAGAGGTCGGGGCACCCCTAGGAGTCAAACGTCTAATGATCGTGATCGTCGACTACGGAATGGGCAACCTGCGGAGCGTGCAGAAGGCATTCGAGCACGTTGGCCACGCGGCCACCGTGACGGACGATCCGAACCGTTTGGCAGAGGCTTCGAAGGTCGTGCTGCCCGGCGTGGGGGCATTTGCCGATGCGATGCAGGAACTGCGAGAGCGGGGGCTTGTGGCACCGCTGCTCGACTCGATCGAGTCGGGCAAGCCGTTTCTCGGAATCTGCCTTGGCCTGCAAATCTTGTTCGATGTGAGCTACGAAGACGGCCGCCACGAGGGACTGGGGGTACTGCGCGGCGAAGTGGTACGGTTCGACGCACCACAGGGCGTGAAAGTGCCGCATATGGGCTGGAACCAGATTGCGATTCGTCGTCGTCCGCCCATACTCGAGGGGATTGAGGACGGATGCCACTTCTACTTTGTCCACTCCTACTACGTCGTGCCTACCGAACCCGAAGTGGTGGCCACCGAGACGGACTACGCGGGCACGTTTACGTCGATGGTGTGGCGGGAGCACTTGTACGCAACGCAGTTTCACCCAGAAAAGAGCCAGGCGCACGGGCTACGCCTGCTAAAGAACTTTGCCGAGTTGGGCTGAGAGGCTTGTCTGCTAGCCGGCCGCGGGGTGCCGCAACAGCAAAGTGCGAGGCTCATTCGGCCGTGGCTTCTGGTTGGTCGGCATCTTCGACGGTGGCTTGCCGATCGTTTGCTTCGGCCGCGCGATGCTTTTTCGGAGCGGTCATTTTTTTGAACAGCGATCGGTAGCGTTCACGGCCGATCATCAGGGCTGCTTGGATACCCCAGCCGACGCCAACGATCAGGCAACTGCCCGCGCCATAGCGACCTGTTGTGCCCGGCTCGGAAATCGCCCAGAGCACTGAGCCGGCGGTGAGCCCTGAAGCCATGACCATGAGGCGCCCGTAGAACTTTCGTTTTCGCTGGTTGAGCGAATGCGCATCGAGGGCCGTCTGGGCCGAGAGATGCGATAGCTCGCGCATGACCGACAAATCGCGGGACGCCTCGGGAGCGGGCCGGCGACGACGAGGCGGCCGGGCGGGCTGCTCAGCATCGGAGGAGATCGCCTCTTGAGCAGTAGCATGCATCGCCGACAGCGCGGAGGATGCGGACGACGCCTCGGATGAAGCCGTCGCGGCGGATGGCTGGAGTGGGCTGTGTGGCTCGGTTGCGCCGACGCCACTGGCCGGCGCTTCGCCACGGCCCGACACGCGTGCCAAGAGCTGGGCCATATACTGTTCGATCGATGCCTCGTCGTCATCGTTTTCTTCAGTGGTTTGCGCCGGAGCGGCCTGCGTCGGCGCGGGCTGTTCGGCAAAAGCGGATGACGCCGTCGGATCGGCTACGGCATCGTGATCGGCGTCGTCTTCCTCGAACGGCACCGCGGTGCCGAGTTTCGCAAAAACTTCACTGGCCGAAACGGGTGGCGCATCGACCAGCGGCTCTGAGCAGAGGGGTTGGTCGTCCGTGTCGGCAGCGTTTTCGTCTTCGTCGATCAACACCAATTCCGGTTCGTCGTATCCGTCTGCGGGAGAGGTCTTCTCGGGCAGAGGACCATCATCGGTGCTGGTGGGGGAAGGCGATGATTGCTGACGCTCGGCGGCCCGGCGAAGTGCTTCTTCTTGTTCGATTTTGCGACGTTCCCAATCCGCTTGTTCGGCAGTGAATTGCTCGATTTGTCGTTGTAGCTCGGCCTGCTGGCGGTCGAGATCGGCCAGGCGCTCTTCGATTTCGGCCAGTTGCTGATCGCGCTGTTGTTGCCAGTGCTTTCGATCGTTGTCGAGCTTTTGGGTAAGGTCGTCCAGCTCTTGCTGACGAATGACGAGCTGCTGCTCCCGCTGTTCGATGGCCTGACGGCTTTGGTCGAGTTCGGCCTGCTGTCGATCGTATTGAGCCTGCCACTGGTCGCGTTGGGCCTCCCACTTCTGACGCGCGGCCTGAAGCTGCTGGTTGGCCGCGTCGATTTCCTGCTGCTGCCGGTTGAGCACCGACTGCTGATATTGGATGTGGGATTGGGGATCGTCGAGCGTGCGGTCGAGTTCGTCCTGGCAGATCTCCAGATCGTCGGCTAGTTCGTCCAATTCGGCCTTGCGCTGCTCGAGCGTTTCCTCGCGTTGCGCTATGGCTTGCTCGGCCTGATGCTGCTGTTCGGCAGCCATCCGCTGCGCCGCCTCGAACTGGTTGCGCTGTTCGGCCAGGGCTTGCTGCTGGCGCTCTAGTTCGCTGCTCCGCTCGTCGAGCACTGCCTGCTGCTGGTGTAGTTGTTGCCGTTGTTGCTCGATTTGCTGGTGCTCGTGGGCGAGTTGTTGCCGCTGCTGTTCGATTTGCGTTTGCTGTGCGGCAAGCTCGTTTCGCTCGTCGTCGAGACGGCGCTGCTGCTGTTCCAACTGCTGACGTTGCTGCTCAAGCGCCGCACGTTGCTGGTCGAGTTGCTGCTTTTGCTGCTCGATGTGTTCGTATTGCTCACGATATTGCTCGGCGTTGGCGTGCTGCTGAGCCAATTGTTCGCGCAAGTCGGCGATGGTTTGCTGCTGCTCGTCGTGCGTGGCTTGGGCCGTTTGCTGGTGCTGTTGGAGTTGGCGGCTTGCCTGGGCCAATTGCGATTCGACATCGGCCAGCTTTTGCTGATACTGATCGAGGCGTTCCTTCTGCTGGCTACAACGCTCGGCCAATTCTTGCACCTGCTGGGCCAACTGGCGTTCGCGCTGGGCTAGTTGCTCGGCACGCTGCGCCAGTTCGTTGCGTTGATCGAGCAGCGAGCGGTTGTCCGATTCGACATCTTCGAGACGACCGACGGCTTGCTCGTGCTGGGCGAGCAGCTCGGCGACGTGCCACTGCTGGGCGCGAATTCTTTGAATCAGGCGCCGCGTGCGTTGGCGCGCTTGGCGTTTCGCTTGTTCGAGTCGGGCTTCGAGTTGCTGTATGCGTTGGTGGCTCGCCTGGTCCGAAGCGTGATCGGTTTCGACTTGCCGGGTTGCGGCGGAAGAAGGTTCGACGGGGGCCGTTGTGGCACTGGCTGGAAGAAACGGCGGTTCGGCTGGAATTGGAATCGTATCGCAGGTGCGTGAAACGGCAGATGATGGTGGACTGACAGCCACCACTT
>WGDQ01000458.1 GCA_015493185.1 Planctomycetaceae bacterium | reverse complement strand
GGCCCACGCTCACATTGGCCCGTTACGACACGCTGGTCGTTGCTAGCGACGGCTTGTTCGACAACCTGTTTGTCGATGAGGTCGTCGATCTGGTGCGCAAAGGCCCCCTGACAAAGGCGGCCAAGCGGTTGTCGGAAGCGGCCCTGCGACGGATGACTTCTGCAAGCGACGAACGACCTTCAAAGCCCGACGATCTTACGTTCATCCTGTTCCGCCGGCCTCGGCTCGCCCGCAATCGATAAGGGGTGTGGCTCGCGCGCAGGCTCTCCTGTTTTTTTCGCCCCGGTCGACACGGCGGGAGATGGTACAGGAAGATCGCCGCAACAGGCGGGAAATGTTTTGCTCCGGCTGGTGCAACATCAGCCGGCGCGGCGGAGTACCTGCACGAGCTGGAAATCGAGCTCGGGCGCGGGATCGAGATCGCGAAAGATGTTCTGGAAACGATCCGTCTTTTCCAAAACGCGTGCATCCCACAAATTGGGGTCGATCTCGTGCACCAGACGGCCCACGCCGTAGTTGGGATAGTCGTCGAAGACGATCACACCGCCCGGTGCGAGCAACTGCTGCGACTTTTCCCAATCGTCGCGCACCACGTCGTAGCTGTGCCCGCCGTCGATGAAGATCAGGTCGAACTGCATTTTCGCGTTGATCAGCTCGGCCAGCACGTCGCGGCTGAAGCCCTCGAGCAGCGTCATGCGCAGTGCGATGTCTTCGCCGAGCGTTTCGCGAAGCAAGTCCATCGTTTCGGCACGCGTTCGCGGACGTTTTTTCTTCGCACGCACTTCGCGAACAAACAACTCCTCGGTCAAACTGCCGAAAAGGTCGACACCCACATAGCGGGGCTTTCCTCCCAGGCAGTCGGCAAAGGCCATCATTCGCATGGCGTTGGCCGCCTGAGCCACGCCGATTTCGAGAATCGATAGCGAGGGATTGGCCGCGATGTAGCCCAAAAGCTGATCGTACCGGCAGCCGCTTAGAATTTTGATCGGCGTGCCCGCCGGCGCATGCGTGCCATCGGGGTTCAGGCGGATGGTTCGATGCTGCGCTGTCGCCTCGTCGCCTCTTGCGGATGCCGCAGAAACATCGGTCGATGCCACGATTGTTCTCCCGTCAGGCTCATTTCGGTATCAGTCAAAATCATCTGGCTCTGCGACGTCGCCTGCGACATGGGCACAATCGTGTCGGCAGGCAACGTCGCCACGCGCAAACGGGGCAGCGGCTCTGCCAACACATGGCCCAGTGCCTGTGCCAGCGCCAGCGAAGGGTCTGCCTCACTCTGTCGGCGTTCGACGTAGCATCGTTCCAGCCTGGGCAGCAACTGCTCGCCCACGATGTGGTTGGTGCGCATCGCAATGCAGCGTGGCGAAGGCAACGCGGTGCTCAGACGTCGGTCCCACGCCACAACGATGTCGGCCTGGCTCAGCAGTTCGCACCACGGGCGTGGGCTTTGCAACATGAGCACATTCAAATCGGCCACGACAAGCGGCTTGTCCTCTGAAAAGCGATTCATCAGCGACCGCCAGGCGAACACGCGACAATGGTCCAGGGCCGGCATGTCGTCCGGCGCCACGGGCAGCCGAAACATCCATACGCGATCAATGCCGAAACGATGCGCATACTCCACAAAGTCGGACGCGGCGCCTTCGGCTCCTGAGAGAGCCAATTTTTTGAAGTCCTTTTTCCGCTCGACGCACAGGCAAACGAATTCAGCCTCCAGGCCTGAGTCGATCGGCGTGGGAACCGTGGATTCTGCTTGTCGGGCGTTTCGCTGGGCCCGCGAACTTTTGTAATGGAAAATGCAACGTTCTTCTTCGGGTACCTGATCTGCGTCGCGTGGTTCGACGTGAAACTTCCGCGGCAGAGGTCGAAACCGCAGGCGATGCTGGCCGTCGAGCATCGCCTCGCTGAAAGTGGCCTGATCCGGAAAGCGGTGAAAGATGCCGTGCCGTTCGGTGCGCTCGGCCCACGTTTGCGCGAGCATGCGCGCGTTGCGCGTGGCGGCAAAGTAAATCACGCCCACATTGAACAATGCCGAAAACGCGTAATGCTCGCGATGCTTGATCATCACATCGACACCGCGTCCCAACACGAACAGCTCGTCGAGTGGCCGCAGCACGCGACAGTCGGCATCGAGCACGAGCACGGGGCCGTCGTGCCTTGTCATCCGATCGAAGATCGCTCGCGGCTTCTTGCAAATGTTGTGTCGCCAATCGCCCTGGTCGGCGATTTCGATCGGTTCGACGCGGTAACCCAGCTTCGCCGCACCGTCGCGCAGCTCCTCAGCTTCCTCGGCGTATGGGGTGCCTTCGGTATAGGGCGCCACAATCAGCAGGGCATCGGACGGAGACATTTAGGCGGTTCCTGAGAGCACGAAGGGCGGCCGCATTCATACGTGCGTAGCCCGCTTGCCACCGATGCGCGCGGCACGATCGACCCGATTACCCGCAGCATCGCAGGGCAACACACACGGCGCACGGCATCTGCGGCAACTTGGCGTTATCTGGTATCGGCGTTACAAACCGCCGAACTCCACAACTTCGCCCGCACAATGTCGTCTCGAACTCGAAGCGGCGCCCGATCAGCCCTGCTTCGAACTCAAAGCGATGCCGGCTCAATGGTTGTCGGCCGCGCCGCCAGCCCGTTGCGTCGAATAGCGACAAAGGGCCGGTGCCCGCACGAGCGATTCCTGTTCCAGGTCGATACGCAGGTTATTCGCGTCGAGATGCGCTTTATTGGGCTCGTATCGCACGGCCTTCTGATAAGCCGCTCGAGCCGCCTGTTGATCGCCCTGTTGGCTGTAGAGTACGGCTAGCTGCAAATGCGCCTGCGCATTGGTGGGATCGCACGCCACGGCCTTTTCGAACGACTCGATGGCCTGTTGAGGTCGCTCGCAGATTTTGAGAAACACGCCTTTGGTGGTCAGGGCCTCGCTGTAGTCGGGCAATAGCTCTAGGGCCCGATCAATGGTTGCCAGCGCCTCCTCGCGTCGGTCTAGTGAGAAACGAGCGACGGCAAGAAGGTGGTACAGCACAGGGTTTGCAGGGTCGTCTCGCAAGATCGCCTGATAATCGAGCTCGGCCCCTTCGAAGTCTCCTCGCAATAGCCGCCGCATGGCCGGTTCGAGTCGATCTTTCAGCGGACGTGGTGGGGCCGGGGCCACACGGCCCGGCACGTGAGGCCACCCCATGATGATGTCGTCGTTGATGCGATCGAGCATCGTGGCCCCTACTTGTTCGAGAAAGCGCACGGCCTCATATTGCCCGTGCCCATAGCGCTCCGCGTGTGTTTTCTGTTCCAGGGTCACCACAGGCTGCCAACGACGCAACGTTTGCTCGGCACCACGTAGAACGTCGAGTTCGTAACCTTCGACGTCGATCTTGATGTAGTCGATCGGGCCGAATTCAAAATCGTCCAACCGGCAAATCGGCATGTCGCGTGACTGCTGGCAGGCGTCGACGACGTGCGCATTGCCGCTCTGCTGGGAAGGGATTTCGATGGCGACGCTTCCGCTATGGTTGCCCAGGGCAACGGGAATCAGGGTCAATCGCGGAGAAACCACATTGCGCCGCAAGCACTGCCGGAACTCGGCCACAGGTTCAAACGCGATGACCTGTTCAAACTGCTCGACCAGCCCGCGGGTCCACAAACCCACATGCGCTCCGATGTCGAGGGCCCGGCGGCGATTGGGCACCAGCGCCAACGAACGCTCGCGCTGTTTCGGCTGGTAGCTGTCCATCGACGCGAAGTATTCTTCCAAATGCTCCTCGCCGTCGGGAACAAAATAGCCGGCGATCTGTTTCATCGTGCGCAAATCCTTCGTCGACGGAAGCACAGGACAAGGTAAGGCCCGGCTCTATGAACGCCTGGCCGCCGAGAACAACAAAAAAACAGCACGCCGCGCGCTCGACACGCCGGCGAAACGCACAGGCCGCTGTCAACCGGGAAGCTACCTGGTAGCGAGTGGAGAAAAAGAAAAAATGCCGGGTGTCACGGGCGACACGTCTTTGGCAGTCTGCCGCCGTCGGCGACACAAACAACCAGAGACGAGCGGCCTGGGACACGCGGCTGCTGAGTCGCGGCGGCACAGACGAATGGCCGCTTCCAGAACGCCAGGATGTGAAACCTTGTGGTTTATCGGACACGGGCCGGTCCGATCTTGATACCGACTCGACAAAGCGGGCAGCCCCGCACAGAGCCGCCTTCGCCCCCCAAAAAACCTACCGCCTAGCAGCGTACCGATGGTCTGCGAACCGTCTGGCTCATCCGTCCGATCATCCAACCTCAATCACAATTGCCCGCGTCTGCCTGCGCCCAAGCTGTCGATTCCACCCGAATCGCCCAACTTCTCGCGGCAAAGTCAATCAGGTGGTTACCGATCAATCGCATCGCCACTTGCGGCCGCGTGCCGCATGCCCCTTTCGCAGCAATAGGCAGCCCAACCCGCGAGCCAACGCCGACGGCAACTAATCGTCGCCACGCGTGCGGTGCAGGAAAAAAACCGCACTCGCCCAGCAACAGCCGCGATAACGGCAACAACAGCAACGGCAGGCGAAAAAAACGGCCGCGAAGAAGCCGCT
>WGDQ01000457.1 GCA_015493185.1 Planctomycetaceae bacterium | reverse complement strand
CGCCTACACGATGGCCAAATACGGCATGAGCATGTGCGCGCTGGGCATGTCGGCCGAGTTTGCCGACGAGGGGATCGGCGTCAATGCGCTTTGGCCGCGCACGGGCATTTGGACCGCGGCAATCGAGAACTTGATTGGCGCCGAGCTTCGGCCCTCGTGCCGCAAGCCGGAAATCATGGCGGACGCGGCCTATTACATTCTGACCAGCGACAGCCGGAGCTGCACGGGCAACTTTTTCATCGACGAAGACGTGCTGCGCGAGCACGGCGTGACGGACCTGGACCAATATGCCATGGAACCAGGCCATGAGCTGATGCAGGATTTCTTCCTCGACTGAAACCCAGCGGTGCGGGTTTTTCAGCAGCTTGTCAGACCAACTCGACGATCATTGCCACGGCGTTGCCGCCGCCCAGGCAGAGCGCTGCCAGGCCGCGCTGTTTGTCGTGCGCTTTGAGTGCGTGCAGCAGCGTAACCAGCACGCGGGCGCCACTGGCACCGATAGGATGCCCCAGCGCGATCGCGCCGCCATGAACGTTGGTCTTTTCCGGCGGCAGTTCGAGGGGCCGCATGCAGGCCAGGCTTTGGGCGGCGAAGGCCTCGTTCAGCTCAAACAGGTCGATGTCGGATAGCTGCATGCCTGCTTTTTTCAATACCTTTTCGATGGCCGGAACCGGCGCGACGAAAATTTCCTTCGGTGCCACACCGGCCGTGGCCGAGGCGAGCACGCGGGCCTTGATGGGCGCGTCGCTCGCCTGGGCAACGCTTTGACTGGCTACGACAAGCGCGGCCGCTCCGTCGCTCAGTTGCGAAGCATTGCCCGCCGTAACGGTGCCCTGCTGGCCGAAGGCCGGAGGCAGCTTGGCCAACGCATCGGTCGAGGTGCCGGGGCGAGGGCCTTCGTCGCGGTCGATTCTGGTTTCGCCTTTGCGGCCCTTGATCGTGACGGGAACGATTTCGGGGGTGAGACGTCCCGCCTCGATGCTCTCGATGGCCCGGCGATGGCTTTCGGCGGCGTAGGCATCCTGGTCGTCGCGTGAGATGCCCCGCGACTCGGCGATGTAGTCGGCCTCGCACCCCATGGCCATGTCTTCAAAGGCGCACCACAGGCCGTCGTGGATCATGTGGTCGAGCATCGGTTGCGAACCGAATTTCCAACCGGTGCGCGACCCGGGCAGCAGGTGCGGGGCACGGCTCATCGACTCCATGCCGCCGGCCACGATGCACTGGGCATCGCCGCAGCGAATAGCCTGATCGGCCAGCATCACGGCCTTGAGGCCAGAGCCGCATACCTTGTTGATCGTTAGCGCGGCCACGCTGTGCGGAAGCCCCGCGCCCAATGCCGCCTGACGGGCAGGCGCCTGCCCCACGCCGGCGGTGAGCACGTTGCCCATAATCACCTCGTCGACATCTGGCGGTTGGATGCCCGCCCGACGAAGGGCCTCTTCAATCGCGATGGAACCCAACTGCGGTGCCGGCAGTGAGGAAAGGCCGCCCAAGAACTTGCCAATGGGTGTGCGACATGCGCCCAAAAGATACGAACCGCTCATGCTTTACTTTCGTTCTTGTGTTCTGAACCTGTGACCCAATGCAGGAAACTTGATGCGTGTGATCCGATGCACGTGGCTTGGAGTGCGTGAATTGTCACTGCACCGCGACACCCGCGACGTGACGCGGGCATCTGAATTGGTGGCCGCCGATGTATTGGTGGCCGCCGATGATGCGATGGGCCGCACTGCACAACGGCCGAGACGAAACGACGGCCCATCGCGGGCGTCGCGGTGCGACACGACATCCGCAAACGCGACCGCCCGCGGACGCTCGCCAACGAGCCCGAACATGCGCCGCGCGTACGTATGCGTCATGCGTCGTAGTGCGTCATGCGTCGCGCGATATGCGATACGTGTATGCCAACGGATTTTTTGTACGAAGCCGAACCAATATCGCCAAGGCAGGCCGACCAAGACCAAGGGGAACAGGACCGGCTGGGCCGATGCAAAACACCCATTGGGCCGATCGCGCCGCAACGGCAACGTGGCCGCGTCGCGTTTCAACGAGGTTTTAGGCCTTCAAAATCCAATTCCGTCTTCGATCGCGAGCGAGCCGACCGTCTCGTGGTGGGTCTGCATCGAGCAGTCCAAGCGGGATTCGCCTGCTTCGCGCTCCTTCAATACGTACGACCGCGTGCTCACAATCTCGGGCCCGAAAGCGGGTTTTGAAGACGTTTAATCTACTCGATTCTTCCGCGGCTCCCAACCACCTTGGCCGCAGAGGAACGACGGCGATTGCCGGTTGCGGGTTGGTTGCCAGCCCATCGTGGTAGCGGTATCTTGGCCGCCATGTTTGCCGATGCATCGTCAGAAGAACAAGAATCACTGTTGGCTCGATTCGCGGCCGGCGAGCGGCGCGCGCTGGCTCAGGTGCTCACGTTGGTGGAGTCGGGCGTGCAACTGCCGCTGCCACGCAAGGCGGGCTCTCAGCGGGCCCGCGTGGTGGGAATTACCGGCAGCGGCGGGGCGGGCAAAAGCACCTTGGTGGGCGCACTCATTGGACATTTGCGCGGGCAAGGGCTGAAAGTGGCCGTGCTGGCCTGCGATCCGCAAAGCCCGCTCACCGGTGGCGCGCTGCTGGGCGATCGGATTCGGGTGCAGTTCGACCCGGCCGACGAGCATGTGTATTTTCGTAGCTTGTCGACGCGGGGCGCGTATGGCGGCATTTCAGCGGCTGTGGAATCGGCCATTCCGTGGTTGGACGCCTTCGGGTTCGACGTGATTCTGGTGGAAACGGTGGGCGTGGGGCAGGATCAGTTGGCCGTGCGACAATACGTCGATACGCTGGTGTTGCTCGTCACGCCCAACACGGGCGACGAGGTGCAGTGGGAAAAGGCCGGCGTAATCGAAGTGGCCGATCTGGTGGTTGTGAACAAGTCGGACCTGCCGGGTGCCGACCGGGTGCGGCAGCAGTTGCGTTCGGCACTAACGCTGGTGCCCGGCGCGCCGGAGATTCCTATTCTGAACGTGACCGCCGCCACGGGAGCGGGTGTGCCCGAGCTTTGGCAAACGATTGTGACTGAGCCCGCGCAAGCACCGGAGTCGCAACCGGTCGAGCAAGCCGAGCGCGACGAACACGATGCGCACCACCGGGCAAGCGAGCCCGACGCGCACGATGCACCCCACCGCGACGATGGCGGATGATGAAGGAGTTGCCGCAGGCGGACACTCCGCGCCAAGGCGAGACACTCTGCCAAGGCGGATGCGTGCCCAAGGGGCGCGTCGTCCGAGCGGCAAGGCCATTTTGCCGGGCGGGAAATGTTGCAGGGCAGGCAGTGTGTGAAATTTGGAAGCGAAACATGTGATATCTGGAAGTGAAACGCGGCCGGGAACGATTTTTTTCGATGGCCGAGGGCCGAGAAACTGGAAAGGGAAACTGCCAATGTCTACCGCTGCCCGGACCGACTCGATGTTGAAAGAAGGCACCTTCGAGGGGAAGACGGTGCTGATTACCGGCGGGGGCACGGGGCTGGGCCGTTCGATGGGCCGTTATCTGCTCGAGCTGGGAGGCAACCTGGTAATTTGCGGGCGGCGCGGCGAAGTGGTGGAAAAAACGGCCGCCGAGCTCGAACAAGAGACCGGTGGTCACGTGCTGGCGCAGGCGTGCGACGTTCGCGATCCGCAACAGGTCGAGGCACTGATCGAGTCGGCCTACGAACGCTTCGGCCGGGTCGACGGACTGGTGAACAACGCGGCAGGGAATTTCATCTGTCCTACCGAGCGGCTTTCGTACAACGCCTTCAATGTGGTGGTGGATATCGTGCTCAAGGGCACGTACAACTGCACGCTGGCGATGGGCAAACGCTGGATCGCCGATCAAACGCCCGGTGCGATGCTGAGCATTACCACTACCTACGCTTGGACCGGATCGGGTTACGTGGTGCCCTCGGCCGTGGCGAAGGCCGGCGTGCTGATTCTCACCCGATCGCTGGCCGTCGAGTGGGGCAAGTACGGCATTCGGCTCAACTCGATCGCGCCGGGTCCATTTCCGACCGAAGGGGCCTGGTCGCGGCTGATGCCGCCGCAATTGGCCGATCAGTTTGCGCCGGAGAAACGCATTCCGCTCAAGCGATTCGGCGAGCACCAAGAACTGTCCATTCTGGCGGGCGATTTGCTCGCGGACTACGCGGCCTATGTGACGGGCGAGGTGGTGACGATCGACGGCGGCGAATGGCTTCGCGGTGCCGGTGAGTTCAGCGACCTTGAAGTGGTAACCCCCGAACAATGGGACCAACTGCAAGCCGTGATGAAACCGAAGAAAAGCGACAAGCCACAGGCCTGATGCGGCAGAAAGAACGGCGATCGCGCGATGGACCGCAGCGGGGGTGCTCGACCAAGCGGCGGGCAATCGGTGGCACGTGACTGGGGGTAAAGCGAAGGTGGCCGCATGACACGGATTTTGATCACCGCCTTCGAACCGTTTGGCGCGTGGTCGACCAACAGCAGTCAGCTTTGTTTGGAAACCTTTCGGGCGCAGTGGGCAGCACGGTCGCAAGGCGACGGACAGCCGACGATCGAGTTTCGCACGTATCCGGTCGATTTCCGCCGCGTACGGCAGCAGATCGAAGCGGACTTGCAAGGCGAATTCGACTATGCGATTCACCTGGGGCAGGCGGCCGAAAGCTCGACAATTCGGCTCGAACGCTTCGCGCTGAACGTTGGCCACGAACCCGGCCAACCGAGTTGGCGACCAATGCGTTTGGAACCGGACGGACCGGCGGCCTACGAAACGGCACTGCCGCTTTGCGATTGGGCCAAGCAATTGCGGGCGGCGGGGCTTCCGGCAGAAGTGTCGTTTCACGCGGGCACGTATCTGTGCAACGCGATTTTCTACTGGAGTCAGTTTTTCAGTGGTCGCAACCGACGGGGTACGCAGGTCGCGTTTCTGCACCTGCCGCTTGCCCGTGGCCACACAAGCGACGAACCGCAGCGGTCGGGGGCGAGTTTTTCGGCATCGCTGCCATCGGCAACGGTGTCTGGAGATGCCCGAACCGACGCGCGCCCCACCGTGGGCGACCACGCAGGTGGCCACATGGGAAACCACACGCAGGGGCCGCTGACGCCGGAACAAACGGCACAGGCCGTACGACTCATCGTGCGGCAGTTGGTCAATCGGCCCCCGGAGCAAAAGAGCGTTTGACTTGCCTCGATGGCGGGCTAGGCTTGCGGCGCACGTTGTTGTGTTGTGCGCTTCGAGAAGGTGTCTTTCAACAAGATCCAATTTCGGCTTCGATCGCGCGCAGGCGGCCATTCTCGTTGTCGGGTCTGCATCGACCAGTGCAAGGGGCGATTCGCCTGCTTCGGCCCTCCTTTGATGTGAATCGCCTGCTCACCATCTCGGGCCTGGAAGCGATT
>WGDQ01000456.1 GCA_015493185.1 Planctomycetaceae bacterium | reverse complement strand
TGATGCAGAGCCTCGACACCGATCACGACGGCACACTTTCCAGTGCCGAAATCGCGGCTGCCCCGCAGGTGCTCGCCCAGCTCGATAAAGACGGCGACGGCCGGCTCACGCCCCACGAGCTGATGTCGCGTCGCGGTCCCGACGGACGGCCTGGCGGCGTGGGCAAGGCCGCCCGCTCCCGCAAGGGCAAAGGGCTGCGTGGCGGCAAAGGTGGCCGCCGCCCCGATCCCGACAAAATCGTTCAACGCTTGATGGAGTTCGACGCCAACGGAGATGGCAAGCTCAGCGCCGATGAATTGCCCGATCGGCTGCGTGAGCGGTTTGACCGCATGGATACCAACGGAGACGGTCAGGTCGACGAAGCGGAACTTCGTGCCCGACTCGCCTCGTTGGGCAAACGACGCGGTCCACGCGACGGCGCCCCTCCCCGACAACCTTCCGGCGATAAACCCCTCTGACGCGCCTTCTTGATAATCGTCTTTTGGGACAACCGAAACGGCCCTCGCGCCAGGTGTGGTCGATGCCAGCGACTTTTGGCCACGCCTGGCGCGCTTCTTATTTTTCCGCGTCGCAAAAGACCGGCCTTCGTACCGGTCTTTTTGCGTGCGCCCCTTTCTCCGAACAACCGTTCCCATGCATATCGCGCAACGGGGTTGCAATGAACCCCTCCGGTCGTCGTCTACATGGGAATGCGACGCCATCACGCATGTGCGACGACGTGCCGGGTTCGGCGCCGCGGCTTAACGCAACAGCCACTCTGCGGCCGCCGCGGCCTTGGCCCGATCGTCTGAGGCCCCGTCGCTTTGCACGTTCGCCCGTTGTCCCGCGGCGGCGTACACCTTTTCCACGATTGAGGGCAGCCGCTCCCCTTCGCCCAACACCAGCACCTCGCGAGGCGCGGCCAGAGCCAGCAGCGCCGGCAAATCGCCAAACTTCACAATGCCCGGCAAGAAGTCGACGTCGTCCGTCGCCTTCAGCGAGGCGAAGCGAAACGCCGAAGTGTCGACCACCACACGACCCACGGCCGCACCAGCCTGAGCAGCGGCGGCCGCAACCCATCGACCGGCCCCTCCGAGCCCTACCAGATCAACACGCTCCGGCGCATGTTCATCGTTGCGAATCATGGCAATCAGCGAGAGCAAATCGTGAACGCGTTGCGCGAAAAGCGGATGGTTGTAGCCGAATGTGAAGCCGGCGTAGTTTCCCAACGCTTTGCCGACCATGCGTTGCCGCTGCGGCGGTTTGCCATCGGCGAGAAACTCGCCCTGATACAGCAGGTCGATACCCGCCACGCATGTGCCCGCTTCGAGCAGTCGTTGCACGGCAGCTTTCAGGCGGCCGTCGGCGTCCCAAAGCCCGCGTTTGCCTTCCGGCGTTGCCCAAACCACCACACGCCGGTTCCATTGCTTCGGATAAAGAAACACCACCGGCACCGCTTCGCCGTGCGTTGCGTTGCGTACCAGACCCACGTATTGGTAAACCGCGCCCGACTCGTCTTCGTGCGTTTTCTCGAACTGCACGTCGCCCGCCGTTTCCAGGTCGCGGCCGATCATCACATCGACCGCGCCGCCGACGACCTGCCGCCATGCTTCCAGCGATGCCGCATCGTGCGGCACCAGTTCGGCCAGTTTCGTTTCTGCATCGCGGGTCATCCATCGTAGCAAGGCGCGTTCGTGCGCCTCACCGCCCGGCGGGGCAGGGTGCGCCGCATCCCAAACACGCATCTCCTCGCGGCTCAGTGGTTCGTAATCCTCTTCGACGATCGGCTCTTCCAGCCCCAGACCCAAGTGCCGATTGAACCAGTGATACATCACCTCGCGGCTCACATAGTTGTAATTGTGCTTGAACTGCACCAGGGCCTTGGCCATCACGCCGTCCGGCACGCCGAGCAACTGATACAGGCGTTTCAGTTCCGGCAACCCTTTGGTCTCGATTTCGCGAGTCCAGTCGTCGGCGCCCGTCATGCCCAGGGGCTTGGGTGCAAACAGCGCGGCCAAATCGACGTTGCCCGCTCCAATGCGCAGGTAGCACGCGTTTTCGCAGGTGCAGCCGCCCTGCATGGCGGTGGAAACCATCACGGCTGGAAAAGCCACCTTGGGCCGCGAATCGATCGCGCACAGAATAAACGTCTGCGTGCCACCCCCGCTAGCACCCGTTACGGCCACACGCTCTGCATCAACCTCGGGCAGCCCGCACAAGAAATCCAACGCCCGAATCGAGTTCCACGCTTGCAGCCCCATCATGTTTTGCGACCGCAACTCAGCCTGCGGGCTGAAAAAGCCCCAGTCCTGCGCTGTGTTCATCGCCTCGCGCATGCCGGGCCGATGCGCAAGCTGCACGCTGTCGGCATAGCCCACCATGTCGTAGTGAAACACCACGCATCCCATGCGAGCCAATTGCACGCAGCGTGCCTGCAACGGGCTGCGGCCCCCTTGTTCAAAGCGTTCCTCGCCCCGCACGATCGACCAACGCACCTTATCGCGCGACACGTCGAGGAATCGACCGTTGGGCCAGTGACCGTGCGGGCAGAGCACTGCCGGGTAAGGGCCTTGGCCCTGTTTCGGCCGATACAGATTGCCCGTCACAAAGTGCCCCGGATAGCTTTCAAAGTAGACCTTTTCCACCGTATAGTCGCCGCGGTCCACGCGGCCGTGAACAACCGCATTTAGTGGCGTACGAGTCGGCCAGGGCCAAAGCCCCAGGGCCACACGCACCTGCCGCTGTAGCTGCTCGCGGCGGCGTTGCCACGCCTCGACGGTCTCGGGTACCTGCATCGGGAAATAATCGTTCAGCGTTCTCAGCCGTCCCAACCGCCGATCTTCGGGCAGCTTTCCCTCGGCCAGGGCGTTCAGCGGCTTCGGTTCCCCAGCCAACGCCTCGCCCGATGCCGTCGATGCCGTCGGTGCCACGGCGGCCACCAGCAAAACAACGGCTGTGCCGAACCGCCGCAAGCGTGACCCTCGAAGCCGGCGCTCCAGCAGGCCTCGATCGCTCGCGCGGCAAT
>WGDQ01000455.1 GCA_015493185.1 Planctomycetaceae bacterium | reverse complement strand
GTTCGCGAAGCTCGCGAGCTGGCAGCCGATGGCGTGCGTGAGCTGATTCTGGTGGCCCAGGATACAACGTATTACGGAATTGATCTTTATGGTCAGCCGCGGCTAGCCGAGCTGTTAACCCAGCTTGAGCAGGTCGAGGGGATCGATTGGATCCGGCTGATGTACCTTTATCCGATGCACATCGACCGTCGGCTGCTTGATACGATCGCCGCATCGGAAAAGATCGTTCGCTACCTCGATATGCCTCTGCAACACATCAACAATGCGGTGTTGCGCCGGATGCAACGTCGCATCGACCGGCAACAAACGGAAAAGCTGTTGACTGAAATCCGTGCAGCCCTGCCCGATGTGGTGCTGCGCACAACCATGCTTGTTGGCTTCCCGGGCGAGACAGAAGCACAGTACGACGAACTGCTGGCTTTCGTGCGCGAGCAGCGGTTTCAGCGATTGGGCGTGTTCGCCTATTCGCTCGAGCCCGACACGCCGGCGGCACGCCTGCCCGAGCAGCTTGACGAACACGTGAAGCAAGCGCGGCGTGATCGCCTGATGGAGGTTCAGCAGGAAATTGCCTTTGTCTACAATCGTCAGCAAGTGGGCACACAACAAGATGTGATACTCGATGCCCCTCTGCCGGACGAACCAAACGTTTGGGTAGGACGAACCCGCGCCGACGCTCCAGATATCGACGGGGTGGTTTACGTAACGGGCGAGGGTTTGTCGGCGGGGCAGATAGTGCTCTGTGAAATTGTGTCGGCCGAAGGTTATGATCTAGTCGGGGTTCCGATAGCCGAGCCGCGCTGAATGCCGCCCGGTTCATTTGGACTTGTTTGAAACGTCGAACGTTGGCCGGCACGATTGCCACGGCATTCGGCCTTTCGCCCGACATGCAGTTCCCGATTGCAGACCCGGCCGGCAACGCAAACGTCGGCTGCCCTGATCCAGCGAGGCATCTTATGGCCACAACCACGACGAAACGCGCAGGGGCAGCGGCCGTGATGAACGTGCCCAATCAATTGACGGTATTGCGGCTGCTCTTGTCGGTAGCCCTGTTCGCTTTCATCGCATACGAGTGGTATGGGGTGTCGCTTGTCGTGTTTCTGGTTGCCGTGAGCACCGACTGGCTCGACGGTTATTTTGCCAGGAAGTGGGGGCAAGTCACTACGCTCGGTCGCATTCTCGATCCCTTTGTCGATAAGGTAATCATCTGCGGCACGTTCATCCTGCTTGTGGGCGTTCCGGATGCGACGGGATTGAAGCAATGGCTTCGCCCTTGGATGGCCGTGGTGATTGTGGGCCGCGAGTTACTTGTGACGGCGCTGCGGGGTTTTATCGAACAGCAGGGCACCGACTTTTCCGCCAAGCTGCAAGGCAAAATCAAAATGGTGTTGCAGTCTGTCGCGGCAACGGTCTGCCTCTACTATCTTACGCAATGGGGCACAGCGGCGGCCTGGTTGAGCTGGGTGGTGGTTATCTCAGTATGGCTGGCAGTGTTGGTTACGATCACTTCTGGTTTGGAGTATGTCGTCCGCACGGTTGCCATCCTTCGGCAGTAGCGCTGTTGTCTTTGTTTTTGCCGCCGCCCAGTTGCCGCAGACACGAGGGACATGGAGCAAAGCTCCGCATTTCGAGCGCCGTCTGGAACTGGCTGCATTCACGAACCGGGCCATCGCAACCGAGGGCGTAGCGTTGCCCGACGCAATCTAGGCAACGCTGCCCGTAATCTTCGACCTTCGACCGGCGAAAGAGAAAGGCCGTCCCCCAGAATCAGATCGACCGGGCAGCAGCGCCGCTGCTTCACGATCAGTCCCGACCGCCTAAATCAGTCGATGCTCGAACTCTTTCGTGGTTTATTTCTGGTCGTCGTCGTGGCCGGCAGCCTGACCGTGTGGTCGGAGATTGTTGCCAAGTGGCGGCGTGGCGAGCCACTGGTCGCCTGGCAACCTCGCTGGCCCGTACCGTGGACCGCCTTGCACGTGTTGCTGGGTATCACGATCTACTTGGGCTTTCAGACTTTGGGGGGACAGATCGCTTATCAATGGTCGCGCGGCACTGCGACCGAAGTCGCCGCGGCTACGGCCCCTGCCGACGACGACCCCAACAAGGGTGCGTCGACTTCGGATGACGCAAAAGATGCAAAAACTGCGGCGCCAAGCGGGCCTGCAAAACCGACCGCTTCGCACGAGTCGAGCAGCGAACGCTTTGTTGGCAACGATGACGGTTCGATCAACGACGCGGTTCCTCCGCAACCGGATGTGACAGCACACCCATTGGCCCGATTGATTGTCGAGCGTCGCAGCGTGTGGGTGCTTATTCTGGCACTGGCCGCCGCGGCCGTCGTCGCACCGCTGACGGAAGAATTTTTCTTTCGCGTCTTGATCGGCGGATGGCTTGAGGCGCGCGAAGCCGAGTGGCGGCGCAGACTGGTGATATTGCGATTGCTGCCACGCGGAACGGTGCCGATTGTGGGCAGTGCCCTGCCCTTTGCGCTCGCGCATGCCCGAGGTGCCCAGCCGGAGTTCGACGCAACCGCCACAACGGCGATCATGACCGGCATCACGATCGGCAACGTTGCGTCGCTGGCCGCTGCGATGGCTCTGGTGCGAAGCTCGGCCGGCGCCAGTTGGCAAGACCTCGGCATTTCGGTCAGGCAAATCGTGCCGGATGCAGTTGTGGGCGTTAAGGCCGTGCTTGCGATTGTGATTCCTATGTACCTGGTTCAGGTGGCTCTTTATTTCGTCTTCCTGCATCTGCACCGTGCCGGCGTGGTCTCGGAGATGATCGCGCCGGATCCCGTACCGATATTTCTTCTGGCATTGGTGCTGGGCTACCTTTACTTTCGCACGCACCGTTATGCCCCCAGCGTGATCGCTCACATGACGTTCAATGCAACGTCGCTGGCGTTGGTGCTGCTCGTGGGCGCTTGACCTGCTTGCCTCGCGGACGCTTGACCTGTTTGCCAACGTCCGGCTCTTTTCTTTTTTTCCGTTCGCCTTTCTTTGGCGTTTCTTTCACGTTTGTTTCGTGATATCGGAGCGCCGCGCACACTCGACGCCCCGCAACACGGATCGCCGGCCAACCTCGGTAACCCCCACAACGGAAAGGCTGACACAAAGAAGGTGGCATGCCGCAAAGGCAGAAGTTATAAACGCCGTGGACTGCGACCCACCGATTGGCCAAGAAGTCTCCTACCTGACAAGGCACGACGAATCGAGGTGGATCATTCCCACACGTGCACATGGCGAACGACAACCGGGCATCGACTGGGGACCGTTCACCTTGCGGATCCCGTTTTATCATTTTCGCGCCGAATGGCCCGAGATGATTCAGGGGCTAGTGGTCGCCGGCGCGACCGGGCTGGCGTTGATCCCCATTCTGACGCGTTATTTCCACGTGTCGTTCGATGTCGCTTTGGCAATCGTCATCGTACAGTCGGTGCTGATCGCCAATGCACCCACGTGGTTCGGCGATCCGTATTGCCATGGCTGGGTAACGCCCGCGATCCCGCTGGTGATTCTGGAAATGATTCGCCTGGGAGCCGGCGCCGACGCCTCGCCGGAAGTGACGCGTGAGGTGATTCACCTGATTACGGCCTTCACGCTGACGTGCGCAGCCATTTTCTTTGTTGCCGGCATTAGCGGACTGGGGCGGGTAATTGTCGAGCGCACGCCACTGCCGCTTAAGGCAGGCATTATTTTCGGCGCCGCCATTTCCGCATTTAATCAAGAGTTTCGGGTTTATCGCGAGGGAACGGCGCCGCCTCACAGTTACCTTTTCGAAGCCCCCTACAGTTGCCTGACGGCTGTGGCCATCTGCCTGATTCTGATGTTTTCGGTTCCCGTGGCCCGATGGCGCGTGCGCTACGGATGGGTGAAAACGTTGGTCGGCTTGGGGCTCGCGCCCGGCTTTGCCGTGGCCATGCTGGTGGGTTGGCTGAGTGGCGAACTGGAGTTCGCGGTGCAGTGGGGCATCGAACGTCCGCCATTCGGCGAGATGTGGCGCACGCTGAGCCCACTGTCGATCGGTTTCCCGTCGCTGGAGATGTTCGCCACGGTGCTTCCGCTGGCCATTGTGGTTTACGTAATCGGCTTCGGCGACATCGTGACAGCCAATGAGATGCTGCGCGATGCCTCGGTAAGCCGGCCTGACGAACGGATCGACATCAACCCGACGCGAGCCCACCTGAACATCGGCATCCGCAATGCACTGCAAGCAATCATCTCTGGCCCTTTTCCGGTCACGCACGGGCCGCTGTGGACCGGCGTGCACGTGGTGGTTACGGAGCGCTATAAGCAAGGGCGCGATGCCATGGACTCGATCTATGGAGGTATTTCTGCCTACTACTTCTGGGGCGTGCCGATCCTGCTGTTTTTCAAGCCCGTGACGTCGCTGCTACGCCCCATGCTGCCCGTGGCACTGTCGATGACGATTCTGCTAACCGGGTTCGCGTGCGGCTATTTGGCCATGGTTTTGCCGCGCAACAATATCGAACGGGGCGTGGCGCTTACCACCGGCATGGTGCTGGCCCTTTTCGGCGCGTGGCAGGCGCTGGTGTTGGGTCTGGTGATGACCGTTGTGATGTGCGGCTGGGAAAGCATTTTCGGCGAATACACGGAAGTTGGAGCGGCCGCCCGCGCGGCTACCGCAAAGGCCGATCGCGCGCCTTCTTCAACGTCGTAATGGCAAAGGCCTGTAGCCGGGACGGCTTGTCGGCATCGTCGGATGGCTCGAAAAACGACGTTTCGACCAGATAATCGCGTCGCCGCACGTTGATCAGGTGGCTTTCCACCCGAAAGCCCGGCGGCCGAATCGGCTCGATGTAGTCGACCCGCATGTTGACCGTCGATAGCCAAACCAGTTCGTCGGGCATGGTGGTCATGCAGGTCCAAATGGCGATCATGTCGACATACGTTGGCGTGAAGCCGCCGAACAATGTGCCCCCGAGGTTCAGCACTTGCTCTGGCACATGGCAGTCGAGCTTCAAACGGCCTGGACCGATGTCGAGAATTTTCCAATCGTATGCCTCGAGCAACCGGCCTGCGTTGTGGTTCCTGGCCCTGGCCAATTCCATGAATCCCGTGAAGTCGTCTTGCATCGGCGTGGTACTCGATTCGTTGGTCCGCGTCGGTTTCTTTCCAGCAGCCGCGGGGCATCGATCCGACTGGTTTGCACCTGTCCGCAAGCGGGCCAGGTCTACGCCCCAAGCCACCAGCCAAACAACGGGCGTGCGGTTTGTGCCCCGCTGTGCTTGCTACTTATAATCGATCGTGCCAAGCGGCGCAACTCCCTACAAAACGGCAATAGGCCGCGGCGGCTGCACCGCTGCACTCGGTGTTGCGGAAGGCGACCAGGCCAAGGTTCGTTGTCGGTCGGTTCGTGGGGCCGAGTGTGTATGCGGAGGCCCCTTTGCCCCAGCGGACGGCGCATTGTCCGGCACGGCAACCTTTTGCCGGCGGTTCCCATCTGTCGCGTTCGCGTGAGCACCGCACCCCTTCAGTGAGTTTCTAGCTGCAAGTTTCTCGTCGCAAGCGAAGCGAATCAGCCATTATGACGGAACGCCCGAATTACCATCCTCTGTATCTGAAGGGCATCGAATACTTCAACGAGTGTGAGTTTTTCGAAAGCCACGAGGTATGGGAAGAGCTGTGGCAGGACGAACACGGCCCAGACCGGAAGTTTTACCAGGGCCTAATTCAAGCGGCCGTCGCGCTGCATCATTTTGGCAATGGAAACATCCGAGGAGCCCGCAAGCTGAACGTCGGCTGCCGCAAATATCTCGACCCATATCGCCCCCGACATTTGGGGCTCGACCTGGAGAAATTCCTTGCGCAGATGGACCATTGTTTCGAGGAGGTCATGGCCTCGGAGGAAGATTACCCGGAAATCGACATCGACCCGGAACGCATTCCAGAAATTCATCTTGAGCCGCCACCAGAATAGCCTGGGCGAAAAACGGACGGCGGCCCACTATTGGCTGCGCAAGGCAAAGCACCGTGTCAGTCGACGGCGGACGAAGGCAGCAGACGTTTGGGACCATTTGCCCCGTGCCCTCGCGCAACGGCTTGGAAGCCTCGGACCTTGGACGATGGGCCTCAAAAAAAGCGGGGCCGCCTCGCAAAGTGAGGTCGCTGGCGAAGTCCGCACGAACCAGAACGATTTGGCACACAAAACGCGAACGCGCAAACCGGCTCGAAGCGGTGCGGCATTGGCCGCTGCTGCACGTCGCGCGCCGCTCGTCGTACGTTTTCTCATCTTCTTATATCCGTTTTCTTATATCCGTTCCCGTCTCGTCAGTTTGTAACCATATTCGCACCGGTTTCTCATTCTCTCATCGCTTCTTCTTTTCACGATTTCTTTTTCTGCGCGAGCGGACAGCCCCCTTGGCTCCTGTTTTCCGGTCCGCCAACCGGGACTGCGGCGCAAGACCTCGCAGTTGCTGTTCGCAGAGCGCAGACGAATCGAGGCAATTCCTCATGCCGATACCCGAAAATGATTACGTACCACAAGATTTCGACCGCCCGGCAAGGCTGTTTCCCTTGCCTGATTTGGTTCTGTTTCCTCACGTGCTTCAACCGTTGCACATTTTCGAAAAAAGGTATCGGGCCATGATCGACGAGGCCGTCGCCGACGATCGCCTGGTGGTGATGACCCTGTTGAAGCCGGGTTGGGAAAAGAACTACGAGGGCTGCCCGGCTACTTATCCGCATGGCTGCCTGGGCCGAATCGCGACGCATCACCGGCTCGACGACGGTCGTTATAACTTGCTGCTGCACGGCGTATGCCGCGTTGTCGTCCGGCGAGAATTGCCGATGAGTAAACTCTTTCGCGAGGCAATCGTCGAACCGTGCTGGGATCTCTATCCGCCTGAGACCGCAGCTTGCCGCGGCCAACTACAGCGCGAACTACTTGCGAAGTTCAAACAAATTCTTCCCGACGCGCCGGAGTCGCAGCATCAGCTCGATCAACTACTCGGCAGCTCGCTCTCGTTAGGGGCCCTAACCGATGTGGTTGCCTATACGCTCGATTTGCCATTGGCGACGAAGTACCGCCTGCTGAGCGAGGCGAACGTCGATCTACGGGCCGAGTTGCTGCTCGATCGATTGCGTTGCCTGACCGACGACGCAGCGTCGAGCCTGCCGCGGCGGCCGTTTCCGCCGGAGTTCAGCATGAACTGAGACGCGACCGCGCGAGCGAACGCGGCGGCCAGAAATCCGCTCGACAGCACCTTTGCGGCTCGACTTGGACTGAAAGTGCCTTCCGCCAAGCAATTGGCAAAGCATCGCTCCACTGGCAATGACCAGATACCGCGACAGCGGACCGATACCGCAACCGGTAGCCAATGTCTCGATTCGGCCAACCAACAAGCGGCACGTCGGCTTCTGGGACAAACGAACCGGACAAACTTTGGCGCAGACGCATGCCAGCCTTTCAGACGAGCCGCCACGGGGCTCTTTTGGGGCCCGTTGACCCTAGAACGACGGAGTTCTATCATCCATGCTTGCCGGCTCGAATGCAGCCGATGTCGGCCTCGGCCCCTGATGTCGTGGTGCGTGCCTGTAAGCGTTTACGTGGCTAATGCCTACGGACGTCTACAAGCAATGCGTTCATTGGGCGCCTGGGCTTCTGGTCGAGGTCGCTCGCATACGAAGAGCACCGGCAGGACTCGCCGATTTTTGATCGTTGGTCTTGCGAAGCACACAAAGCGGAGAACCGACGAAACGGGCAAGCAACAACGAGGGAATCACGCCAGAAGCCGGTTTCGCTCTCGTGGGTCGGCCGATCGTCGCAAGACGAACGTAGCAGCGTCTTCGGCGTGGCTCCCATGCAACAGTCTGGCGGACCGGTAGCCAACGCGTGCTCAACAGCTAGACTCAAAGCCGGAATCGTCTATTCGTATCGCAAACATTCCTGCCCCGCCAACGGTTTTATGACGCTCGTTGTCCCGTAGTTCGGCAGAACCATAATCCATGCACGCCACACCATCGACGCACCGTTCAGCCCTTTCGGACGAGCCTGGCTCCATGCCCACCGACGCCGATCAGCGGTCGCGATTGGAGCATCCGAAGGTGGACCACGACCGCATCGAGCGTGCGGTGCGCGAGATTTTGCTGGCCGTTGGCGAAGATCCCGACCGCGACGGCCTACGAGAAACGCCTGCCCGCGTTGCGCGAATGTACGCCGAGCTGTTCGAAGGCTTGCATGCCGATCCGCGACAGCATTTGAAAAAGTTTTTCACAGAGAAATACGACGAAATCGTGCTGGTGCGTGATATCTCGTTCAACAGCATGTGCGAGCACCACTTGCTGCCCTTCATTGGCAAGGCGCATGTCGGCTATATTCCCGACGGGCGCGTTATTGGGCTGAGCAAGCTGGCTCGCATCGTCGAGGTGATCGCCCGCCGCCCACAGGTGCAGGAGCGACTGACCGACTCGATTGCCGACCTGTTGGTCGATGAGCTGAATGTGAAAGGCGTTGCCGTGGTGGTGGAGGCCACGCACACGTGCATGACCATTCGCGGCGTCCGTCGGCCCGAAAGCCTTTGCGTCACATCCGCCATGCGAGGGCTGTTCCGGTCGAATCTTTCCAGCCGTTCTGAAGTGATGGCCTTGATCTATGGCCAGCGTTCGTAGCGTGAGAAAGCGACGGTCACGACGTTGGCAATTTTAACGCAATTCCTCTACCGCCTGTCGCTTGGCCTGGCTTTCGCCATGTCGTTGCTGCCGCCGCGTTGGGTCGACAGCGGCTATTTTCGCGTCCATCTTTACGTGACGCTCGGTCTTCAAGCACTGGCGGCCGCCGTGGCGCTGACGAGCAACGGTCAGCTTCCGCTCTGGCCAGCAGTGGCCGGAACCGTTCTTTGCTATGTCGGAGCGGTGCTCTGGCTATATGAGCAACGTCGGGCCGGCCGTGTGCTGCTGGTTCTGGTGGCCCTCGTGTCGCTTGTGGGAAGCTGGGCTTCGGCGCCAGCCACCGCGTCGGAATCGGGCCTTCTGGTCAGCGCCCTGCTGGTGGCCACCCCCGCGGCATCGGGGCTGTTGGTCGGCTCGGCGCTGGCGGCCATGTTTCTGGGCCATTGGTACCTGAACCATCCTGGCATGAAGCTCGAACCGCTGCGCCGCCTGGTTTTGTGGATTGCGGCGGCCGTGGGATTGCGAACGCTGGTGGCGGGCGTTGGCCTGGCAGTGCTGGTCGCACAGGCTGGCTGGCCGACCGGTTTGCCGGCCGCACTGCTGGCCATGCATTGGCTGGGTGGTATCGGGGCCACGCTGGCCGTGGACTACATGGCATGGGAAACGCTCAAAATCCCGAATACCCAAAGCGCCACGGGGCTGCTCTACGTGGCCGTGATCACCACCTTTCTTGGAGAATTGGCCTCGCAGCTACTGTCGGTCGATGCCCCTTCTCCTTTATGATGGAAGGTGTTCGTGCAACAGCGCTTGGATCGTTCTCGTGGCATGGAGCGTGAAGCCTCTGAGCCTGTCCGGTGCGCAGTGCGCAAACCCCGGGGAGAGCGGCGATCCACGCGATCAGGAAATGCACCGGACCAATCAAAAAAAGAAAACGCGTCCGGACGAGCACCTTGATGCGCGGCTTCGTTTTTTGTTTTTTCCGGCCTTTCCGAGAGTGCCCGCGGA
The DNA here is from genome assembly GCA_015493185.1 of Planctomycetaceae bacterium. GTDB lineage: Bacteria > Planctomycetota > Planctomycetia > Pirellulales > JAEUIK01 > WGDQ01. Next base: position 1,050 of record WGDQ01000455.1, on the reverse strand, counting down.
GATCTGGCGCAGCAGCACGGTGGCCTCGTTCGCGGGTGCGGCTCGCTGGTCGATTGATAAATCGATTGATAAATCGTGTCGCTCTCCACACGCATCGGGCCGGCGAGAAGGCGTTACGAGCATCACGTTGAAACCACGTAAGCCCCGGGCATGTCATGTGTGTTGCGTGTGGTCGGCACCGGCCGTGGCATGGCCAGCCGTCGATAAAATGCACTGCCCGGCGCTGCCATTATCTCCAGTTCAGGGGTTGCGTCGAAACCTGAAGGAATCAAGAAAACGCGCTGCGGCGCGTTGTAGGTCGAGATCATGAATGTCACCTATACGTGTCCTCACTGTGAATCGCAAAATCGCGCCGATGTGGACGAGACGAGCCAAACTCTTCGCTGCGAGGCGTGCGGCCAGTCGCTGCATATCCCAGAGGGTGCGATTCGCGGCAATCGGGTGGTGCGCTGTCTGGCCTGCCCGAGCACCGATTTGTACGTCCGCAAAGATTTTCCGCAAAAGCTCGGCGTGGCGATCGTTGTGGTGGGTTTCATCGCCAGCACAATCGCGTGGTGGGGGTACCACCTTTACTGGACCTTTGGGCTGTTGTTCGCCACAGCACTGATCGACGTGGTGCTTTACGCCGTGGTGGGCGAAGGGCTGATGTGCTACCGATGTGGAGCCATGTACCGCGGGTTCGAAAATATCGAAGAACATGGCGCCTTCGATCTGGAAACGCACGAACGCCACCGTCAGCAAGTTGCCCGACTAAAGCAGTTGGAAGCTCGCCCAGCAACGCGGGAAACCATCTCCGGCTGATTTTTCCGTGTCGCCGTTGGTCGCCCCGTTTTCAACACCCAACCCACGTTGCGAGTGGCCGATTATCAACAAATGTTCATGGCAAATGCGCTGAACGCAACGAATGTGGCCAGTCGTCGAATGGCATACGAGCCGGCTTCGCTCTCGCCGGAAAACAGCGTTGTGGCGGCCAAACTGGGATCAGGAGATCAGTACGCCCGGTCGCACGTGACGACATGCGGAAAGTTCGACGTGGCGACTTGGCGCTGC
>WGDQ01000454.1 GCA_015493185.1 Planctomycetaceae bacterium | reverse complement strand
CCGTGGCACCAACCGATACCACTTGCGGCACGCCACGGCGCGCGGCGGCTGTTAGCCGATCGGGACCAGCCGAAAGTACGCCGCCCACCAGTTCGTCGGCCAATTCCGTGGTGGTGATGTCAAGCACTCCGGAAATCAGCCCTTCGTCGATCAGCGACTCCATCGCCTGCCCGCCGTTGCCCGTGGCATGAAAGACCAACACCTCGTAGCCCGCCTTGTTGAGAATTTCACTAGCCCGCTCGACGCATGGCGTGGTAACACCAAACATCGTAGCGGCAACAAGCGGTTTTTCGTCCTTCGGATTGTCGAGCAAACGAAAGCGGACCATGCCGGCCATTGCGGCGGCCGCCTCGCCAAGAACCGTTCGACTGATGCGGTTCAGGCCAAGGATATCGACTACCGAGTTGAGCATCACAATGTCTTTGTCGCCCACGTACTGTCGCACCTGCCCTGAAGCCAACGTGCTGACCATGAGTTTGGGCACCCCCAGCGGCAACGCCCGCATGGCGGTGGTGCCAATCGTGGTGCCTGCCGATCCGCCCAGGGCCATCACGCCGCTGAGTTTTCCCTTCGCAAAGGCGTCAGACACGATGCGCGCCGCCCCGGCGGCCGCCAATTGCACGGCCTGTCCGCGATCGCCCGCTTGCTGAACCACTTTGTGCGATGTGCCGGCTGCCTCGAAAACGGCCGCCCGATCGATGTCGGCAGCCACCGAAGGTTGGCCTACACAACCGGTATCGACCAGGCAAACATCGACGTGAAGCGCCTGTAGTCGTTGGCGCACGAAGTCGGCTTCCTCACCTTTGGTGTCTAGAGTGGCTAGCAGGTAAACGCTCATGGCCGATCCTTTCGCGTTCCCGGTCGGCTGCTAAGGTTTGGCTGCCAGGAATCGAATTCTGAGCCGCAAACCCCGGCCGCTTCAATAACGGGCCAGATCCTTCGCCTGTTCGGTTGTGGGATGCAGAGCAGCCACGATCTCTTGCATTTTTTGGGTCATCATTCGCAATTCGCTTCCCACGGCGATGAACTGCATTCCTTGCTCGGCGCGCCGCAGGGCCACTTCGGGGTCCATCACGTGCATTCCGGTGGGCGTCCCGGTTTTTTTGCCGGCATCGACCACACGCTGTAGCATCGCTTCGAAGGCCTCATCGCTCGGCGGTTTTCCCTGGGCATCGCGCATGTTGGCTCGCAGGTCGACCGGACCGACAAAGATGGCATCGACGCCCGGAAGCGCGTAAATCGCTTCCGCATTGTCGACACCCAATGGGCTTTCGGTCTGAAGGACGACAAGAATCTCGTCGTTGGCACGCTCGAAGTAATCGCCGGCCGTGGCATCGAAGTTCAGCGAGTGCATGCCGCCGCCCAGGCTGCGATTGCCGACAGGCGGATATTTTGCCGCGCGAATAGCCAGCCGCGCCTGCTCCACCGTGTTGACCATCGGCACCACAATACCCCACGCGCCGGCGTCGAGCACGCGTTTGATGTAGTCGTGCGATCCCTGTGGCACGCGTGCCAGCGGCACGCAGCCCGCATCGGCCACAGCGGCGAATATCGTAGCCGCCTGCGACCAGTCGATAGCCGAATGCTCCAAGTCGAGCGTCAGCCAGTCGAAGCCGGCGCGCGCTAAAATGCGCGTGGCGTGCAGATTGCCAAGCGACAGCCAGGTACCAAAGGAAGGCTGGCCATCACGGAGTTTCTGTTTGACGGGATTGGTTTTCATTGTGGGCGTGATCCTGCCGGCGCGCATCTCGAAAAAGGTGAACGAATTCCGACCCGTACGTGCGAGGCGTCGAAATACCACGGAACCGCCAGCCCCGCAGCGGTTGCTTGTTGGCGGGCACGGTTCCGCAAAAATACCCGGCGCAAGTTACGCCTGCCGCCGACGGCCGCGACACGCTAAGGCACCGTCGGTCGGCCGACGATGGCGGAATGTTCGACAGTTTTCCACAGCTCGCGGGCCACTGCAAGCCTCACATGGTTGCTCGTTTCCTGGCGTGCCCCGCGGCGGATTGTGCACCCGTTGGGCATTCGCGTGCATTGATACTCGATGCGAGAGAGCGCCCGATCTGGTATAGTTACCCGTTTTTGAAGCAGTTGCCGAAGATAATGGGCAGTCGGCAATCCCGCCTGTGGGCAAAACGGCTTGCTTGCGGGTGCGTGTTGATCGTCTGCCTCGCGCCGTAGTGGGCTGCGCGCTCCCTCAGTGGACACACTATGCCCTTTCCGCGGCGGGCGGTTTTACAGGGCAAATGG
>WGDQ01000453.1 GCA_015493185.1 Planctomycetaceae bacterium | reverse complement strand
GCACCGGCTCCAGCGAGCGGCCATCGTCGCCTTCGCCGCGGTGTTTCTGCCAACCTTCGATGGTCGCGGCACCCGCCGCATGTGCTGCCTGCCGCGGCGATGATCCTGCTGCCGAAGCCATTGTTTTCGGCGCGTGACTATCGGCCACCGAAGTTCCAGCCGAAGCGCTCTTGCCGGCCACCGTCCTAACAGCGGCGATAAGACGGCGCGGGTCGATCAGTTCATCCAACGCCGAGTCGCCGAAAAGCGGAATGTCGCCGTCTGGGTGCAAGATCGCTTCAAGAAAAGACGCCATCCGCTCGGCTGTTGTGCCACAAAGCGTTTGAAGCTCGAAAAGCGCCGTCGCCACGTTGTCGGCCTGCACTCGTTGCCCGGCTTTCTCGCTCGGCGTCGCGCCGGTTGTCAGTGCGTGCAGCGCATCGCGAATGTCGAGCACCGCCTCGAGCATCAGCGCATGATACATGGGCGAACGTTCGAAATGTTCGCCCGACGGCAAAATCTGCTCGGCAAGTTCGCCGGGAAGCAAGCGAGCTGCCGTTCGCAGCCACCGCTGCGCGTCGGCACCGGTGAAAAAAGCCCCCGCCACGACCAACGCCCGCAAGTTTTCCAGCAGATGGTTTCCACGCAAGTCCAGTTCCAGGTGCGAAGCCAGAAAGTTCACCTGTGCGTGCAAGCTTTTCGCGATCTCATCGGCCTTGTCTTCGGGCGGGCCGGCAAGCGACCAGAGAAGAATCCAATTCACCACGCGTCGCGAAATGCAGAAGGGATGCCATGCATCGTGCCGTAGTGCCATATCACCTGCCGGATTGCCGGCGATCCACTGCGTGACAAACTCCCACGCCTCGTGTAGCAGCAGGTCGCCGGCTTCCGCCTCTCGGGCTGCAAACGCCAGATCGAGCAGATCATCGTGATAGTGCAGGTGAAATCGCCATAATTGCGGCACATCGTCCCATGTGCTGAGCCGCCAGTCGATCGGATCTCCCAAACAACGTTCGGTGCCCAAATACGTAAACCGCCGCTCGCACAGTGGCCCGACTCTCGAAAGCGCACGCTCCATGCGCCTTGGCGTGCAACGTCGCAACCACAGCGCCGAGAGATCCAGCTCCTCGGCCGTTCGCCATCTTCCAACCGCGTTGGTGGTTGGCAACCCGCGAGAACCGCCGAATTGCCCCATCGACTGGCGAATGGTTTTCATCAGCCGCCGGGCGATCTGTGCCTTGCGATAGTAGCGTGCCACATACCAAAGCCGTTGCACTCGTTGCGGCAACGATGCCGATCGCGCCCGTTGGCCGCACAATTTCTCGATCAGCGAATTTGGCTTTGCCGGATCGTATTGCATTGTCGCGTGGTGCTACGTCTCGAGGCAGCGGAAGAAAGGCACGGGGCAACGCAGGTGGCCATATGCTGCGAAAATGAGTCGCTGCGAAACGTCTCTGCCTTGAAAAAAATCACAACAATGTCAGCAAAGCCACCTTTCTGGTTGCCGTGCTGCTGTCTATTGTCGCAGATTGAAGGCCACTCCCGACGGGCACGCCGATCGACAAAACAGCTAGCAGTCTGCCAATTGTCGGGCCGACGTATGAGGCGTCAAGTCGACGTATGCAGCGAGGCCAGTGGGGCAACCGGGCGTCCGGCGGCAATCGATTCGAGCAACGCCAGATAACCCGCCGCGAGCGTTTCACGGTTGAAATAGCGGTCGACAAACTGACGGCCCGACTTGCCAAGCTGCGCCGCCACGGCAGGTTCGTCGGCCAACCGCTCCACGGCGGCCACCAACGACTGGGCATCGTCAGGTTCCATGTCGATGCCGGCCTCCGCCTGATCGACGATGCGTCGGGCTTCACCGCGAACTCCCATAATCATGGGAACGCCCATCGCCATGGTTTCGAAAATCTTCGAAGGAATCACCCCCTCGAACAATTCGCATTTCTTCAAGTGGATCAGGCTCGCGTTGGAACAGGCCAGCACGCGGGGCATCGCGCTTTTCGGCAATCGCCCGGTGAAGACCACGTGCGACTGAAGCCCCTCGCGACGCACTTGATCTTCGAGCCGCTGCCGCGACGCCCCATCGCCCACCAGGCAAAAGGCGATGTCGTTGCGACCCTGCTGTTTGAGCAGTCGGGCGGCCTCGACAACCACTTCCAGGCCATGGGCCATGCCGATCGTGCCCACGTAAGAACAAACGAATTTTCCTTCCAGTCCCCACTCTTGCAAAAAGTCGCGATCGGCCTCGCGTGGTTTGAAAAAATTCAGGTCCACGCCGTTGGTCACCACCGAAATGCGGCCATCAACGGCCACCTTTTCCTCGATGCGCTGTTTGTAACCGTTGCCTACGGTCACAATGTGATCGGCCGATAAGTACAGCCGCCGCTCGAGCCACTCCAGCATCCGCAGCAGCCGGCCATTTTTCATGGCCCCCACGGCCGCAATCGACTCGGGCCAGATGTCGCGAATTTCAACGACCAACGGTGCCCACTTCAACCACGAGGCGAAAACCCCTGCCCAGGCGCAAAAAAACTGTGGCGACGTGGCCACCACCACGTCCGGACGCCGTACCAGCAGCGAGGCCAGCGTGGCGCTCACCATATAAGAAACGTAATTGGCGATGCGCCGGGTGGTGCCAGCGTTGGGTGCCAGATACGTCCACGTGCGAACAACGCGAATACCGTCGACCTTTTCCGTTTGCGGCCAGAGACGATTGCGATAGCCATCAAACAGCACACCGTCCGGACAATTCGGTGCGCAGGTGATTACCGTTACGTCGTGGCCGGCTCGCGCCCACCGCACACAATGTTCGTAAGTGCGCGAG